>NZ_JBIVXC010000007.1:0-68988 GCF_044769005.1 Pseudomonas sp. NPDC090755
CCCGGCCCCCCAACAAACCCCCCCACCGCGGGGGGGGGGGGGGGCACCGGCCCCCCCGCCGCCCCCCCGCGGGCGGCCCGGCCACACTTGGTGGGTGTAGCCGCTGCCGCCAGGCTGCGATCGGCCGCGTAGCGGTCGCAATTCAATTGAAACCGATGAAGCTGTAGTAATCGGCACCTTCGCTACGCACCCTGGCACCACAGGCCTCCAGTTGCGCATACAGCCCGGGGTCCTGCACATGCAGGGTCCAGGGCGCGATCTCGCCTTCTGGCCCGACCCGTTCCAGCGCCTGGGCCAGGGCTCGGGTATCCGGCAGGTAGGCGGTGAAGCCATTGCCCTTCAACGCACTGGTGTCGATCCCCAGTGCCTGGCAGATCGCAACCTTGCCACGGATGTCATCGCGGTCGGCCTGGCGCGAGCGCTCGATCAGCTCGGCCAGGCGCCGGTCCACCAGTTGCTCGCCATGAATCAGCAGCGGCCCGCTTTGCCAGGCTTCGCTGGGGCAGTCCTTGGCCTCGGGGCGCAATGGAATGTGCGGGTTGATTTCCATCGGGTAAATGCGACAGACCAGCGGCCGCGCCTCATAGATGCCGCAACGGTTGTCATCATCCAGGTGATGGCAGCGCCCCGGGTTGAAGGCGGCGAAGGTGATCGCCACATGGACCTCGGTGCTACCGCAGGGCACAGGCCAGGAACGCCGCAGGGCGTGCTCGCGCTGTTCGGCCGGCAGACCCGGCCCGCTGGCCAGGAAAGCTTCGGCCAGGACGATGACCTGGCCACCGGAGCCGGTCCATTGACGGGCTTCGTCCAGGGTCAGGGGGACATGATGGCCGGTGCAGCATTTACCACAGCCAGTGCAGTCGAAACGAATATCGGGGGCGGTGTTCACGGTTTTCCAGGCGTCCACTCGGTGACGAAGGCAGCCTTGCGCTGTTTGTCATACAGGCACAGTTCGGTGCCCTTGCGGTTGTTCATGTGTTTTTGCGGGTAACGGCCCTCAAGCAGCAGGGCGCTGTAACCGACCCGGTCGTCGAACTCGGCCGGCTTGCCCAGGGCCTTGACGTCCTTCAGGCCGCTGGCGGCGATGCAGTACTGGTTCATCTGCCGGTAGTGCTGGTCCCAGGCCTGGTCGCTGGACGCCTGGGCGGCGGTGCTGGCAGCAACGCCGCCGAGCAGGGTGAAAAGAAAGGCTTTCATGCGCAAGTCCAAAGTGGCAATGGGCCCGATTTTGCCTGAGGTTCAGGCACTTTCAAGCCCAATGACCTTTGGGTATGTATCAGCGTTCGTCGTAGGCCACGGCCCGCGCGGCGACGACCAGGCAGTCGGTCAGCTCCGGCGAGGAGAACTTGGTCAGTACCGCGTTGGCACCGGCGAGCCTGGCCTTCTCACTGTTCATGGCGCTGTCCAGGGAGGTGTGCAGCAGCACGTAGAGGTGCTGGAAGTCCGGGGTCTCGCGCAGGGTGCGGGTGAAGGCGAAACCGTCCATCTCGGACATTTCGATATCCGACACCACCACGTTGATTTCCCGTTCGGTGCCCTGCAGTTCCAGCAGGGTATTGATCGCATCCTTGGCGCTGCGCGCGGTGTGGCATTCGATGCCGAGGCTGCGCAGGGTGTGCACCGACTGTTGCAGGGCAACCTGGCTGTCATCGACCACCAGGATGTTGGTGGCGGCCAGCACGGCGGCGTCTTCGCTGCTCAGCTCATGGCTGATCGGCTCGTGCACCGGCGGGGCGATGCCATGGATGACCTTTTCGATATCCAGTACCTGCACCAGGGTGTTGTCGACCCGGGTCACGCCGGTGATGAACGACTTGCTGCCCGCGCCATAGGGCGGTGGCTTGATGTCGGTGCTCAGGCAATGGACGATCCTGCTCACCGCCTGCACGTGCAGGCCCTGCCTGGAACGGCTGATATCGGTGACGATCAGGCAGCCGCCTTGCGGGTCTTCCAGTGGCCGCTCGCCGATGGCCCGGGACAGGTCGATCACCGACAGCGAGTTGCCCCGCAAGGTGGCCACGCCTTTGACGTGGGGGTGCGACTCCGGCAGCTTGGTCAGCGGCGGGCAGGGGATGATTTCACTGACCTTGAGCAGGTTGATCGCCATCAGCTTGCCGCTGCGCAGGGTGAACAGCAGCAGCGACAGCGAGTCCGCGCGGGCATTTTGCGTGGCCATGGGCACCTTCAGGACAGAGTGAATGGGGAGATGCCAGGTTATCGACCCGCGAGCCCCTGGCTTTAATCTTCCGGGACAAATCAGCGTAGACCCAGGCGCCGGGCCAGGCGGCTGAGGTTGGCCCGGTCCAGGCCCAGCTCGCGGGCGGCGCTGGCCCAGTTGTGCTGATGGCGCTCCAGGCAGGCCTGGACGAGCAGGCGCTGGTAGTCGTCCAGGGCCTGGCGCAGATCGCCGGCAGGCACGGGGGCGTCAGCGGTCTGCGGGGCCGGCCCCTGGGGCGCGGCAGGTTCGACGGCGCGCAGGTCGAGGTCCGTGGCATCGAGGGTGAGAATCTTTGGCCGCTGACGGTGCTGACCCAGGGCCTTGAGCGCCGAACGGCCGATCAGGTGCTCCAGTTCGCGCACGTTGCCTGGCCAGTTGTAGGCCAGCAGGGCGGCCTGGGCTTCACTGCTCAGGCGCAGGCTGCCCAGGCCCATGCGCGAGCGGTTCTGTTCGAGGAAATAACCGCTGAGTAGCAACACATCGCGACCGCGTTCGCGCAGCGGCGGTACCAGCAAGGGGTAGACGCTCAGGCGGTGGTAGAAGTCGGCGCGGTAACGCCCGGCACGCACTTCCTCGGCCAGGTCGCGGTTGGTAGCGGCGATCAGGCGCACATCGACGCGGTGCTCCTGGTCCGATCCCAGCCGCTGCAACTGCCCGCTCTGCAGCACCCGCAACAGCTTGGCCTGCACGGTCAGCGACAGCTCGCCGACCTCATCGAGAAACAGGGTGCCGCCATTGGCCAGTTCGAACTTGCCGCGCCGCTCGCCAACGGCGCCGGTGAAGGCACCGCGCACATGTCCGAACAGTTCGCTTTCCACCAGGGTGTCGGGCAGGGCGGCGCAGTTGAGGCTGATCATCGGCTGCTCGGCGCGGCCCGACATCTGGTGGATGGCCTGGGCCACCAGCTCCTTGCCGACCCCGGTCTCACCGGTGACCAGCACGGTCAAATCGCTGCTGGCCACCAGCTGGATTTCCTCGAGCAGGCGCTTATGTGCCTTGCTCTGGCCGATCAGCTCCTTGTGCTGCTGGCCGCTGGCCTGGCGATAGACCTCGGCGCGCTCATGCTCATCCTCGGCGCGCAGGGCCAGGCGCTCGATGCGCTCGGCAACGTTGACCGTGGCCGCGGCCAGGCTGGCGAAGGCTTGCAGGGCATCGACCTCGACCTGCTGGAACTGTTCGGGGTCCAGTGCATCCAGGGTGATCAGGCCCCAGGGCTGCTCATCGACGAACAGCGGGCAGCCCATGCAGTCGTGCACCTCCAGGTGCTGGTGCAGGCCTTCGACCAGCCCGTCGTAAGGGTCGGGCAGATCGCTGTCGCTGGCGAAACGGGTGGGCGTGCTACGGCTGAGGATGGCCTCGAAGCGCGGGTGTTCATTGACCTTGAAGCGCCGCCCCAGGGTGTCGGTGCTCAAACCATCGACCGCCAGCGGCACCAGCCAGTCGCCATCCAGGCGCAAGAGCGCCGCAGCATCGCAGGGCAGCAGGCTGCGCATGGCTTCGAGCAGGCGTCGATAGCGTTCACGTTCGGGCAGCTCGCGAGACAGGTCGCTGACCAGGGGCAGCAGGGCGGTGAGCAGGGATTTTGCGGTCATAAAGACTCCTATGGGTCGAAATGACTATATCGCAGCTGTTGTCTTTTTGACTTGTTAATTTATAAGTTATTGATTTATAAGAAATTTAAAGTTGGCATGGATCCTGTAATAGTCAGGGCATTCATCAAGAAGCCACAGGCTCAGGAGTCATCACATGCTCAATGCCCAGGACCGTGCCATCGTCAAAGCCACCGTTCCCCTGCTTGAAAGCGGTGGCGAGGCGCTGACCACGCATTTCTACAAACTGATGCTCAGCGAGTACCCCGAGGTGCGCCCGCTGTTCAACCAGGCCCACCAGGCCAGCGGCGACCAGCCACGCGCTTTGGCCAACGGCGTGCTGATGTACGCACGGCACATCGACCAGCTGGAACAACTGGGCGGCCTGGTCGGCCAGATCATCAACAAGCATGTGGCCTTGCAGATCCTGCCGGAGCATTACCCGATCGTCGGTAGCTGCCTGCTGCGCGCCATCGAAGAAGTGCTCGGCAAGGAAATCGCCACCCCTGAAGTGATCGCGGCCTGGGGCGCAGCTTATCAACAGCTGGCCGATATCCTTATCGGTGCCGAAGGGCAAGTCTACGACCAGAAGGCCGCCGCTCCCGGTGGCTGGCGTGGGGCGCGGGACTTCACGTTGGTGCAGCGGGTCGAGGAGAGCAGCGAAATCGTTTCGTTCTACTTCGCGCCCGTCGATGGTGGTGCGATCCTTGCGGCCGAACCCGGGCAGTACATCGGCCTGCAACTGTTCATCGACGGTGTGGAACAGCGCCGCAACTATTCGCTGTCGGCCCTCTGCAACGACGGCCAGTACCGCATCAGCGTCAAGCGCGAGGCGGGCGGCAAGGTGTCCAACTACCTGCACGAGCAGATGGTGGTCGGCGATACCCTGAAACTCTTCCCGCCATCGGGTGAGTTCACCCTGAGCAGCAGCGACAAGCCGCTGGTGCTGATCAGCGGTGGCGTGGGCATTACCCCGACCCTGCCGATGCTGGAAGCTGCGCTGGAAAGCGGTCGTGTGGTGCACTTCATTCACTGCGCGCGCAACGGCGCGGTGCATGCCTTCCGTGACTGGGTCGATGGCCTGGCGGCGCGTCATCCGCAACTCAAGCGCTTCTACTGCTACGCCGAAGACGATGGCGTCAGCGAGCCAGCCGATGCCGTCGGCCTGCTCAGTGCCGACCAGCTGGGCCAGTGGCTGCCGCAGGAGCGTGACCTGGACGCCTACTTCCTCGGCCCCAAAGCCTTCATGGCCGCAATCAAGCGCCACCTCAAGGGCCTGGGCGTACCGGAGAAGCAAAGCCGCTACGAATTCTTCGGCCCGGCGTCGGCCCTGGAATAACCGGGTTCTCCTGAACCACGGTTGAAAGGACAAGGCACAGCCAGCGATGGCTGTGCCTTGCGGCATTTGGTCGCCTTCTCAAACAGGTGGCCTGGCCTTTTTACTGCATGCAGACAAAACGTCATGTGCTTGCCGCATCATCCTTTTCGCCGTATCAAGGAACCGTCATCGTGAACAACAATTGGGCTGACAAACTGCGCAAGGGCCTGCATGGCTCGGCCGACTCGCTGGGCAACCTCTGCGTCGAAGCGTTTCACTACCTGGCCCTGTTCGGCATCGGTGCGATCACTGCCTACGCGGCGGTGGCGACCTTCATCGACATGCTCGGCAAGGGCGGTGTCAGCGTCGATGACATCTTGCTGCTGTTCATCTATCTCGAACTCGGGGCCATGGTCGGGATCTACTTCAAGACCAACCACATGCCCATCCGCTTCCTGCTCTATGTGGCGATCACCGCGCTGACCCGCCTGCTGATCGGCGATGTGTCGCACCACAAGGCGCCGGATGTGGGCCTGCTGTACGTCTGTGGCGGCATCCTGCTGCTGGCCTTCGCCATCCTGGTGGTGCGCTACGCCTCCTACCAGTACCCCTCGACCAAGGCCATCGACGCTAGTGGCAAGGAGATCGAGGAAGGCAAATGACCTTCCCGGCCTGACGCCTGCTGCCGGACGCGAGCATCGGCAGGGTGTGCTCGCCCGGATCGATTGCGATGCCCTGTTGCACGCTGTCGATCACCCGTTGCAGGCGTTTGGGGTCATTGCGTTGGGCCGGGCTGATCAGCCGCTTGGCCACCACGCCCTGCTCGTCGGAGAGCGTCAGCATGATACTGCCGTCGAGTCGCTCGATACTCAGATTGACCCGGTACTGTGGCGCGAAGGCGTCGTTGATCCGTTCGAAAGGGTTGAACATCGTACTGCACCTGGTAAAGACCTACAGTGATTGACCGGGTGTGCACGGGTTTGGTTCAGGCGGCCTGCTCGATGGCACGTTGTAGCCGCTGCCGCCAGGCTGCGATCGGCCGTGAAACGGCCGTAGAAATGGACCAGCCTCAACGGAGTTGCCTGGGTTGCGACTGCTACGCAGTCGATCGCAGCCTCGTTCCTCGGCAGCGGCTACAGGCTACGTGCTTCATTCTGATAGCTATGTAGGACTTTTCCGTTTCGATTCTCCCCGCGTAAAAAGCTGTTTTCCGCGTGCTAGGTTCCGGGCTTCACTTGCTCAGGGAATCAGTGCATGGCCTTGCGTATGAACATGAATGGCCGCGGCGCCGGGTTGCATGGCGACCAGACCACCACCGGCGCTACCTGCCTCAGCAGTCAGAGCGCTCACACCCAGAACGGGGTCGGCCACTTGCGCCTGGGCGACGCCACCACGCCTTGTCCGCAGTGCGGTCAGGCCGGGAAAATTGTCGAAGGCTTCGCGGCCTGGCGCATTGATGGGGTACCGATTGCCGTTGACGGTGCGCAGGTCAGTTGCGGTTGCCCACCTGGTCGCAATCGGTTGATAGCACCCGTGGGCGGCGGGGCTAGCGCTGCGCGAACCGCCAGCAGCGTTTCCGAGCCGGCCCCTCAGGCGTTCAAATCACCTGCGTCGGCGCCTGCGTCCGGCGTCTCTCCCGCGGCTCGGCCCATGCCGGTCATGGCCGCCACGTCGGGCACGCTGGAGCCTGGCTTCCATGTGGTGCCGCGCAGCATGTCCGGCCAGCAGGTACTGGCCCAGCTCGGCGGCGAAACCCGTTACCTGTCGGCCCGGCTGCACCGGCTCAATCCGACCTTTGCCCAGGGCTACAAGGCCGGTGAGCTGTTTGTCATTGGCGATCCCAACAATGGCACGGCGTGTACCCGAGAAGAAGCCGACCTGATGGCGGCCGCTGCCCAGGTCCGCGAGGTGCTGGCGCCTCTCACCGAGGAAGAAGCCAACTTCATGGTCCGCTACCAGGGCGAGATCGCTGGATTGCTCGGCGGGGCGAGCGAGTCGATGGGCGTTGGCCAGGCGATGCTCACGCATGGGCTGCGCCAGGTCGAGGGCACCTTGCACGCGGTGGAGCAACTGTACCAGCGCTCGTTCATTGCCCATGGCCATTTGAAAAGCCCGGAGTTCTTCGCCTCGCGCCAGCAGGTGCTCCAGCAACTGGCTGCACAGCTGAGAGGCTCCTTCCTCAACAAGCGACTGAATCTGGGTGGCTACGACACTTTGCGCCGTGACCTGGGCATTTCGACCAAGAGTCTGGTGCACCACTGGAGCCGAGCCGGTGCGCCCGGGCAGATTCCCGGTTATGCCACACACCTGGACCAGGTGGCGAAGACAGCGCAGTACCTCAAGTACGGGGGCTACGTTGGGATTGCGCTTGGTGGCAGTGCATCGGTGCTCAAGGTGCAGGAGGTTTGCCGTGCCGGGGAGACGGAGGCGTGCAAGAAGATTCGATTTACTGAGGCGGGAAGTTTTACGGGTGGGCTCGGTGGTGGGTCCGCTGGTGCGATAGCTGGAAGGGTCGTCGGTGCTGCTGTTTGCGTTGCGACGGTTGCTCTAACACGCGGGATTGGTAAGCCCGTGTGCAACATCGTAATGGTAGGAGGTGGGTCACTTGCCGGCGGAGTCGGCGGCGGATCATTGGGAGAGTGGGTGGGAGACAGCATCTACGAGGCGCAAAGTGATTGATATCAATGCCTGGCCACCGAGTATTGCGATTGCCTTCGGACTTGCCCCCTTCGTTATCGCTATGCCTGGTGTAGCTATTCACTACTACGTTGCCTGTAGCCGTCACTTCCACATCATGCTCGCGGCATTGCCAAACAGCGCTTGGCCCCAACAGCAGCTGGTCAAATGGGGAATTATCGTTCAGACCTCAAGGCTTAACATGGTCGGAGGCATCAGCGGTTTCTTGCTTTTCCCGTCGTACAGCATTCGTAAGGGCTTGTTGGATGTTAATGATGTACGTAATTTCCCCCCTTACTTAAGGCGATGGCTTGTCGCCTCAGTCTGGCTCACATTCGTTGGCTTGACTTGGTTGCTGTTGGGTGTTGGCCTGATCAAACTGTCAGAAGGCTGAATTACGGAAGTCAGATGATTAAAAAAGGCGAGCCCCTGGCTCGCCTTTTTACCCTCTGCGTCACGTTATTCAGCTAATGCTGCGAGCTTGCTCGTTCTCCAGGAATTCTTCCTGTAGCAGGCCATCGGCCGGGCCGATGCTGGCGCTTTGCTGAGTGACTGCGCGCTTGCTGCGCAGTTTGCCGTAGAAATGCTCCAGGGCATGGTTGAGTTTCTGGGCAGCGCCGTCGACCGCCTGGTCCAGCGAGGCTGACTTGTGGGTTACGGAAATCGGTTGATGGCCTTTTGGGCGTGCCTCCATCTGGCAGCGTTTGTCATGTGGGCCTGGCTTGTCGCCATTTTCATCGCGAAGGTGGACCTCGACGCGGGTGAGGTCTTCTTCGTAGCGTTCGAGCATGCTTTCTACCGTGCTGCGAACCCATTCGTTCAGCCGGATGTTGCCTTGAATATGGTTGTCGCTATTGACTTGGATTTGCATAGTTCAATCCCTTATTCAGCTAGCTCGCAAGAGAATCGATGGGGCCGTTGCGGCCAATGGAACTCATCGCCTCTTGACTACAAGGTCAGGCACTTGGCGAAACTTTTCAACCCCTTGGCAAAGATAAATATCTTGTAGCAAAAGCCCGGTGGCGGCCGGGCTTTTGCATGCGCTGGATCAGAACGCGACCGAGGTCTGCAGGTATACCGTACGCGGTTCACCCACATACTTGCCCTTGTTGTTGTCGTCGTAAGAGCGGGTGTAGTACTGGTGGTTGAAGAGGTTCTTCACCCCGACGGCGACGTTGAGGTTCGACAGTTGCGGGCCGAAATCATAGGCCGCGCGGCTGCTGAACAGCATGTAGCCGGGGATGCGGCCGTTGCTGCCGTCGGCGCTTTCGGCCGAGGTGTTGGCGTTGTCGGCGAACTGGTCGCTCTGGAAGCTGCTGTCCAGGTTCAGCTGCCACGGACCTTCGGTGTAACCGACGCCCAGGGTGCCTTTGTGGCGTGACGAGAACGGCACACGATTACCCTTGTTAGGCCCGTCTTCGCGGATTTTCGCATCGACAAAGGCGTAGGTTGCATACACATCGAAACCCGCCAGCGCCGGGTCCAGACCTTCCAGTGCATACTTGACGCTGGTCTCGATGCCCTGGTGGCGGGTCTCGCCGCGGGCGATCACCGAGTCGTTGGTCTGGTTGCTTTCGTACTGGTTGTCGAAGTTGATCAAAAAAGCGCCGATCTCGGCCTGCAACACGCCGTCGTCATAGCGGGTGCCCAGCTCCCAGGTGCGGGCCTTTTCCGGTTTGACTTCGCCGCTGGTGACACGGTTGGGCATCTGGCTGTACTGCACGCTGCCGAAGGAGCCTTCGGTGTTGGCGTACAGGTTCCAGCTCTCGGTCAGGTGATACATGACGTTCAACGCCGGCAGGGCGGTGTTGTAGTCACCCTGGTAGCGCTGGCCGCTGAGCTTGTTGCTCTGCTCGGAGTCGATCATCTCGTAGCGGATGCCGGGGGTGAGGGTCCATTGGCCGATATCGATGCGGTCGTCGAGGAACAAAGCGTGGGCTTCGGTGCTGCCGCGAGTGTCGCGGTCGTTGCGGCTGGCGGTGGTGGGCAACTGGTTGGCGCTGATCGGCTCGCGGTAGCGCAGTTCGTGGCCGGCCTCGCTGATGTAACGATGGCCGACGCCGACTTCATGCCAGCTCTGGCCGAGGGCGAAGCCCTGGGAGAAGCGGGTTTCCAGGCCACGCACCCAGTACTCGCGCGGCGACAGCGAGACGAAGCTGCCCTGGTCCAGGTAGCCGCTGCGCAGGGTCTTGGTGAAGAAGCTGTTGACGCTGAACTGGCGGGCATCCTCCTGGTAGTCGTAACCGAAGTTGAACATCGTCCGGCGGCCCCAGAACTTGTCCTGCAGGCGGGTCGACTGGTACGGGTCGGCATCGTAGTCGGCCACGCTCAGGCCACCGGGCATCTGCGCTTCGCCCTCGTAGTACTGGGCCATGGCGTGCAGGCTGTTGGCTTCGTCGAGTTTGAGCTTGCCCTTGAGGATCAGGTCGTCGATCTGCGTGTCGCTGTGCTCGCGCCAGTCGCCACCGCGGGTGCCGGAATAGAGCAGGGCGCCGCCCAGGCCGTTGTCGTTGGTGCCACCGGCGAGCAGGTTGGCGCTGGTCTTGAAACCGTCGTGGGTGGAGGAGGGGCTGGTCTGGGTCTGCAAGCCGGCTTTCACCGTCGGCTCGTCCGGTATCGCCCGGGTCACGAAGTTGACGATGCCACCGACGTTCTGCGGGCCATAGCGCACTGCACCGCCGCCGCGCACCACGTCCACGGCGTCCATGTTGCCCATGCTGATCGGGGCGAACGACAACTGCGGCTGGCCATAGGGCGCGAAGGGCACCGGAATGCCGTCCATCAGCACCGTGGAGCGGGCCGCCAGGCGTGGGTTCAGACCACGAATGCCGAAGTTCAGTGCCATGTCGTGGCTGCCGGTGCCGTTGTTTTCCGGGGCGTTGACCCCGGGGATGCGGTTGAGCACTTCACGGGCGGTAGTGGCGCCGGTGCGTTCGAATTCCTCGCGGCGGACCACATCCCGGGCGCCGGGGTGTTCGAAGACGTTGTCCTGTTGCGCTGCGCCCAGCCAGTCGCCGACCACGGTCGAGGCGCCCAGTTCGACAGGCGTGCTGGAGGCTGCCAGCGGTTGCAGGCTGAAGGCGTTGTCACCTTCGGCGCGGGCTTGCAGGCCGCTGCCCTGGAGCAGGGTGTCGAGCGCTTGTTGCGGGCTGTACTGGCCGTCCAGGCCCGGGCTGTGCATCCCGCTGGTGACCTGGGAGCCGAACGAGATCAGCACACCGCTTTCCCGGCCGAACTGGTTCAGGGCACTTTCCAGGGGCATCGGCGCAATGTGGTAGCTGCGCGTGACCGCGTCTACGGCGTGGGCCGCAACAGCTGCAAAGGTCAGGCCGGCACCCAGCAGCAAGGCACGCAATGTCTGGGCAAGTGGGCTCGGGGAAAGGGGCATGCAAGGGATCCTTGAGAAGGTCAGGGCAAAGGGTTCTGCCTTCTCTGTCACGCGAGATGAAAAATCGGCTCAGGGATTTTGAAAAAAGTTTCAGGCCCGGGCTTCGACCGTTACCCAGTAGCGGGTAAAGCGCTTGACCCGCACCGGCAACGCCACCTCCAGCAAGTCGAGAATCCGCTCGCTGTCGGCCAGTGGATAACTGCCCGATACCAGCAAGTCGGCCACCGCAGGTGCGCAGTTGAGTTGGCCACGGCGATAGCGTCCCAGTTCGTCGAGAAAATCGCCCAGGCGCATGTGCGCGGCCACCAGCATGCCGTCGACCCAGGCCCCGGCGTTGCCGTCCAGGGCCTGTCGGACCTGCCACTGCGGGCCGTTGAATTGCGCCTGCTGGCCCGCCTCCAGCGGCATGCCGGCAAGGCTGGCGACGCCCTGGTGGACGGCCACCTGGCTGTGGTTCGGGTACTGGCGAAGGTTGAAGCGACCGCTGCTCAGCTGCAGTTGGCCGAAATCGGTGAGCAGGCGCAGCGGCCGGGCATCGTCGGCCACGGTGAGCTGCAGTTCGCCTTCGAGCAGGCGCACCAGGCGCTGCTGGCCATCGAAACGCACATCGGCGGCGCTGCGGGTGTTGAGTTGCAGCTGACTGCCGTCGTCCAGTTGCAGACGTCGGCGCTCACCTACCGGGCTGCGGTAATCGGCGAACAGGGGAGGCAGTGCGTTGTGCTGCTGCAAGGCCAGCCCCGTGGCGCCGCCGACACCGAGTATCAGCAGGGTCTTGAGTGCCCGTCGCCGGCTGGCCGAATGAGGCGCCTGCAAGGCTGCATGGGCCAGGGGCGAAGACAGCCCGCGCAGGCGCTGGTTGACCCGCTGGATATGCTCCCAGGCCCGGCGATGTTCCTCATGGGCCTGCAACCACTGTTGCAGGGCCTGCTGCTGGCGCGGGTCGAGGGTGCCGCCTTGCTGCTCGATCAGCCAGTAGACCGCCTGTTCGGCGACTTTGGGCGAAAACTCTTGATGCATGCCGTTCACAGGGCGAAGTAGCAGCGCAGGGCTGCCTTGTTCTGGTAGCGCTTGACCGTCGCCAGGGAGATGTTCAGCTGAGCGGCGATTTCGCCATAGCTCAGGCCATCGACCTGGGCCAGCAGGAAGGCGCGTTTGACCAGCGGTGCCAGGCCGTCGAGCAGGCGGTCGAGCTCCAGCAGGGTTTCAAAAATGATGGCCCGGTGTTCTTCGGACGGTGCCAGTTCTTCCGGCAACTGCGCCAGCGCCTGGTAGTAGGCGCGCTCCAGGTCCTGGCGGCGGTAGTGGTTGAACAGCACGCGCTTGGCCACGGTGGTGAGGAATGCCCGTGGCTCGTTGAGCACCGGTGTTTCCCGGGCCTGCAGCAAGCGCATGAAGGTGTCCTGGGCCAGGTCCGCGGCATTGTCCGGGCAGCCCAGGCGACGGCGCAGCCAGCCGGTCAACCAGTTGTGATGGGCGTGGTAGAGCCCTTCGAGCGAAGAAGAGGGAGCGCTGGGCACCGTGAACACTCCGGCGCCGGGATGCGCAACAGAATAAGAATTGTTCTCATTGTAGTGTTATCGACGGTTGTTCGGCAATCAGGCGCTGACTGATGGCACTTGCACGGCCGTGAGAATGTAAAAAACGTAAATACGCTTTACTCTCAATTGAGAATAAATAGCATTCGCTCCCTGATTGGGTTTACCCAAAATTTACATTTCTCAGGGAGAGGTCCTCGTGTCCCCGCTTTTCGTCAGATCCTGCCTCGCACTCACCATCGGCACGCTGTATGCCGCCCAGGCCAGCGCTGAAAGCCAGCCGCTGGAGCTGGACAACATGGTGGTCACCGCCTCGGGCTTTTCCCAGCAGATCAAGGACGCCCCGGCGTCGATCTCGGTGATTACCCGCGAGCAGATCGAGAACAAGTCATACCGTGACGTGACCGATGCCCTGCGTGATGTGCCCGGCGTCGTGGTTACCGGTGGCGCCAGCTCCAGCGACATCAGCATCCGTGGCATGGCCTCCAAGTACACGCTGATGCTGGTCGACGGCAAGCGCCAGGACTCCCGGGCAACCCGTCCCAACAGCGATGGCGCCGGTATCGAGCAGGGCTGGATGCCACCGCTGGAAGCCATCGAGCGCATCGAAGTGGTCCGTGGCCCGATGTCTTCGCTCTATGGCTCCGATGCCATGGGCGGGGTGATCAACATCATCACCCGCAAGGTGACCCCGACCTGGTATGGCGGCGTGCGCAGCGAAGCGACCTTCCAGGACCGCTCCGACTCGGGTGACTACAACAGCACCAGCGCCTTCGTTTCCGGGCCGCTGGTCGAGAACCTGGTCGGCCTGCAGCTCTACGGCCAGCGCTCGCGCCGCGACGAGGACCACATCGTCAACGGCTTCAACGAGCAGAGCACCGACAGCGGCACCGCCAAACTGTCCTTCACCCCTGACGTGCACAACGACATCACCCTGGAGGCGGGCAAGTCCGAGCAGGAGCGCAATGCCCATGTCGGCCGCTCGGCGCGTTCGTCCGACAGCAACAACGACTACGACCGCACCAACTTCGCCATCAGCCATTCCGGCCGCTGGGACAGCATCACCACCGACAGCTACCTGCAGCGCGAGAAGATCGAAAACCCGGGTCGGCGCATGGAGCTGGAGAACACCGTTCTCAACTCCCAGGTGTCGTTCTTCAGCGATTCGCACACCACGACCTTCGGTGGCCAGTACAAGTACGAAGACCTGAGCGACGAGGGCAACCAGCTGGCCTCGGCCTCCAGCGTGAACCAGCTGACGCGCTGGTCCTGGGCCCTGTTCGCCGAAGACGAATGGCGCCTGACCGACACCTTCGCCCTGACCGGCGGCCTGCGCATGGACCGCGACGAAAACTACGGCACCCACTGGTCGCCGCGTTTGTACGGGGTCTACCACCCGACTGCGCACTGGACCGTCAAGGGCGGTGTGTCCAGCGGTTATCGCTCGCCGGACATCCGTGCGGCCGTGGACGACTGGGGGCAGATCACCGGTGGTGGTGGCGATCCGGCGATCATCGTCGGCAACTCCAGCCTCAAGCCGGAGAAGAGCCTGAGCCAGGAAGTCGGGGTCATCTGGGACAGCCTGGAGGGCTTCTCCACCGGCATCACCCTGTTCAACACCGACTTCAAGGACAAGATCACCGAACAGCGCCGCTGCACCGACAGCACCGGCACGGCTTCGGGCCAGTGCCAGATCGGTGGCACCTCGTACAAGTTCATCAGCGACCGGGTGAACGTCGACGAGGCGCAGATGCGTGGCATCGAGGCGACCCTGGACTGGGACCTCACCCAGCGCCTGTCGCTGGCCACCAACTACACCTTCACCGACTCCGAGCAGAAGAGCGGCCCGCTCAAGGGCAAACCGCTGAACCAGATGCCACGGCACATGTTCAACGCCACCCTGGACTGGCAGAACACCGACCAGCTGGGCACCTGGGCGCGGGTCAACTACCGCGGCAAGACCTCCGACTACCTGGGCCGGACCACCATGTCCGACGGCACGCCGTCCTACACCTTCGTCGACCTGGGCGGCACCTACAAGGTGACGAAAAACCTGAAGCTGCTGGCCGGTGTCTACAACGTGTTCAACAAGGAAGTGGACTACGAGAACTACCAGACCGTGCTGGATGGCCGGCGCTACACCCTGGGCGTCGACTTCTCGTTCTGATCGAGCGCCCGGCGGCTTTGCTTGTGAGAATACAAATCATTTAGTATTAGCAGTTCTTCACCAGGAATGGATGCCATGAAAAGCAAAGCCGCCGGGATGCCCCTGAGTTATCGACTGGCCGTGACGTCACGATGCCTGGCCGCCGTGTTTGGCGGTTACCTGCTGGCGGCCATGGCCAGTGTCTGCATCACCTTGCTGGCCCCGATGCCCAAGGCCGAGGCGGTGCTCAGCGGGATGATGCTGTCGTTTCTCTTCTACCTGGTGGCCTTCCTCTGGTGCTTCGCCAGCCGCAGTGCCTGGCAGGCCTGGCTGGGCGTACTGCTGCCGAGCCTGGTGCTGGGGGCAATCAATGGCCTGGCCTATTGGATGAAAAACTGATGAAAGAGGGCTTTCGCCAGGCCATGGCCTGGCTGCACACCTGGACCGGTCTGATTTTCGGCTGGTTGCTTTTCGCGATTTTCCTCACCGGGACAATGTCCTATTTCAAGGAGGAGATCAGTCACTGGACCCAGCCCGAGGTGCCGGTGCGGGCGCTGGACCCCGAAGCCAGCCTGGCGCTGGCCCAGTCCTACCTGCAGGAACACGCCGCCGGTGCCGGCAGCTGGTTCATCCGCCTGCCCGATGCCCGCGAGCCGGGCTTGAGCGTCAGCTGGCGCGCCGCCAATGCCGGGCGCCGCGACTTCATCGACAAGACCCTGGACCCTGCCACCGGTGCCGAGTTGCAGCCCCGCGAGACCCGCGGCGGCAACTTCTTCTATCGCTTCCACTTCCAGCTGGAGATGCCGCATCCCTGGGGCCGCTGGCTGTCGACCTTTGCCGCCTTCATCATGCTGTTGGGGCTGGTGACCGGCATCATTACCCACAAGAAGATCTTCAAGGAGTTCTTCACTTTCCGTCCGGGCAAGGGCCAGCGTTCCTGGCTCGATGGCCATAACGCCATCGGCGTGCTGGTGCTGCCGTTCCACCTGATGATCAGCTACAGCAGCCTGGTGATCTTCATGTCCATGGTCATGCCGGCGAGTATCATCGCCAGCTACGGCGACAACAGCCGCGGCTTTTTCAATGACCTGTTCGGTGCCCCTGAAAACGTCAAGGTGGCCGGCGTCGCCGCGCCGCTGCTGCCGTTGCCGACGCTGTACCAGCAGGTCCAGGCGCAGGCGCCGGGTACTCGCCTGGGCTGGATCGAGGTGCAGAACCCCGGTGACCAGAACGCCCGCGTACGCTTTACCCGCCATGCCGGTGAGCGCATCGCCTACCAGCGCGGTGGTGGCTGGATCTACGATGGCGTCAGCGGCACGCTGCAGGGCGACAGCAAGCTCGAAGCCATTCCAGTGGTGATTTCCGGGGGCATGTATGGCCTGCACATGGGCGTATTTGCCGGACCCTGGCTGCGCTGGCTGTACTTCTTCTTCGGCCTGGCGGGGACGGCGGTGATCGGCACCGGCCTGGTGCTGTGGCTGGGCAAGCGGCAGCTCAAGCATGCCAAGAGCGGCACCCAGCCTTTCGAACTGCGTCTGGTGGAGGTGCTGAACATCGCCAGCATGAGCGGTTTGCTGATCGGCGTGGCGGCGTTCTTCTGGGCCAACCGCTTGCTGCCGTTGGGACTCGACGGGCGGGCCGGCTGGGAGATCAACAGCTTCTTCCTGCTCTGGGCCCTGTCGCTGCTGCACGCCATGCTGCGTGCAGGAAGGCGCGCCTGGGCCGAGCAACTGGGGCTGGCGGCACTGCTGTGGGCCGGCCTGCCGTTGCTCAATCAACTGACCACGAACGCAGGCCTCTTGCAGTCGATTCCTGCGGGTGACTGGGCCATGGCCGGCTTCGACCTGACGGCACTGGGCTGCGGCCTGTTCCTGGCCTGGGGCGCCGGCAAGATGTGGCGTGCACCGGTGGCAGCGCCCAAACGGGCACCCAAGGTGGCCAGAACGGCCAGCGCCAACCTGATCGAAAGCGAGGTGAACTGATGCTGGCCGTTGCCCTGTTCGGTTTTGCCGGCTTCGCCAGCCTGTGCCTGGCCATGGAAAAACACTACAAGGAGCTGCTCGGCGCCACGCCCGCTGCTTCGCGCTTGCGTGGCTTGCGCATTGGCGGCTGGTTGTTGCTGGTGCTGGCCTTGTGGCTGGCGGTGCGCCACAGCGGCTGGGCCATGGGCCTGGTCGAACTGTTTGCGGTGTTGATGGCGGGTGTGACGCTCTGGGTGTTCCTGCTGCCCTACCAGCCGAAACTGTTGTTGGGGCTATTGGGTGTCAGCCTGGTGCTGGGGCCGGTAGTGGCCGTGCTGCCAGGATAGGACCTGCCCGTTCTAGCCCCTGAACGCCGCCCGGTACTCGCCGGGCGTGGCCCCCAGCGCCTGGCGGAAGCGATTGCTGAAGTGGCTGGCGCTGGCGAAGCCGCACAGCAGGGCGACCTGGACCAGCGGCAGTTCGCCAAATCGCAGCAACTGACGTGCCTTGGCCAGGCGCCGGGCCAACAGGTACTGGTGCGGCGGCAGGCCGAAGCTTTCACGGAACATCCGCGCGAAGTGGTATTCGGACAAGTTGCACAAGGCCGCCAGTTCCCCCAGGCTCAGCGGCTGCTCGATGTGCTGCTCGACATAGTCGGCCAGCAACCGGCGCTGGTACGGCGCCAGCCCGCCCTTCAGGCGCAGGCCCTGGCGCAGGCCGACCTGGTGCAGCAGGGCATGGTCGACCAGCTCATGGGCCAGGCTGCTGGTCAGCAGGCGTTCACCCGGCTCCTCCCAGTTCAGTGCGATCAACTGGCGAAAGCGCGCGGTCTGCCCGGCATCGTCGAGAAAGGTGGTTTCCTGCAATTGCAGGGCCCGGGGCTCGCGGTCCAGCAGGCGGATGCACTCCAGGGCGAACTGCTCCTGGGTGATGTACAGGTGTGCCAGGCGGATAGAGCCGTTGATCACCCAGTTCGACTCGTGACCGGCCGGCAGGATGCACAACTTGCCCGGCGCGCCCTTGGCCGACGGCCGGTCACGGCGGAAAGTGCCGGTGCCGCCGGCGATGTAGCAGGACAGGGTGTGATGACTCGGTGCGTGGTAATCGCGGGCGTCGTCGCGGTTGTTCCACAAGGCTGCAACCATGCCGTCGCCCAGTTGCGCGCTGTGTTCCAGGCGGGTGTTGGGCGAATCGTGCAGGGCTTGAAAGACTTGCAGCTGGTTCAGGGGAATCATCGTTTTCTCCTCTGCTGCCATCCTACCCCTGTCGGCCCTGGCTGACAGCGGGTCGTGCGGGAAAAGCGCAAGTTTGTGCAAGCGCGCTGCGGCGTTACGGGCAGACACTGGCCTCCAGTTAAAGGAGTGCTGCCATGAACCTGTCCTTGTACCTGCTCACCGTCCTGATCTGGGGCACCACCTGGATTGCCCTGAAGTGGCAACTGGGCGTGGTCGCCATTCCTGTGTCGATTGTCTATCGCTTTGCCCTGGCGGCGCTGGTGCTGTTCGCCATCCTGTTGCTCAGCCGGCGCCTGCAGCCGATGAACCGGCGGGGGCATGGCATCTGCCTGGCCCAGGGCTTGTGCCTGTTCTGCGTCAACTTCATGTGCTTTCTGACCGCCAGCCAGTGGATCCCCAGCGGCCTGATCGCCGTGGTGTTTTCCACCGCCACCCTGTGGAACGCGCTCAATGCGCGGATCTTCTTCGGCCAGAAGATCGCCAGCAATGTGCTGGCCGGTGGCGGCCTGGGGCTCGTCGGCCTGGGGCTACTGTTCTGGCCCGAGCTGTCCGGGCATGCGGCCAGCCCGCAGACCCTGATGGGACTGGCCCTGGCCTTGCTGGGCACCTTGTGCTTTTCCGCTGGCAACATGCTGTCAACCCTGCAGCAGAAAGCCGGGCTGCGGCCGATGACCACCAACGCCTGGGGCATGCTCTATGGTGCGACGATGCTTGGACTGTATTGCCTGTTCAGCGGCATTCCCTTTGCGATGGAGTGGAACACTCGCTACATCGGCTCGCTGCTGTACCTGGTGATTCCGGGATCGGTGATCGGCTTTACCGCCTACCTGACCCTGGTCGGTCGCATGGGGCCGGAACGGGCGGCGTACTGCACGGTGTTGTTTCCGCTGGTGGCGCTGAACGTCTCG
Source organism: Pseudomonas sp. NPDC090755 (assembly GCF_044769005.1). Classification (NCBI taxonomy): domain Bacteria; kingdom Pseudomonadati; phylum Pseudomonadota; class Gammaproteobacteria; order Pseudomonadales; family Pseudomonadaceae; genus Pseudomonas; species Pseudomonas sp. NPDC090755. Next base: position 18,975 of record NZ_JBIVXC010000007.1, read on the forward strand.
GCCTTCTACGAGGGTTATCAGTGGACGGCGCCGGCCTTGCTGGGGCTGGTGCTGGTGATGCTGGGCAACGTGCTGGTGTTTCGCCGCCGCCAAGCTGCGGCCGCCAAGCCTTCGAGCGCTCAGGCCAAACCGCTCGCCGGATAGCTTCCCTCGACACGGCGTGCGCAGTGCCGTGCGCTGGCTAGACTAGGCCAGTGAATGCACGCTGCGGGGAGCGGCCATGTTGTCATCAGCACTGTGGAGCAGGCACCTGTCTCATCGCGAGGTCCAGGTGTTCTGCCTGCTCGCGATCGGCCTGCACCTGTTGCCGCTGCTGCTGGCCGATTACACCTACATGGATGATGTCTGGCGAACCCAGGTGGCCAGCGACAGCTGGACGGGCGAGGGCAGGGTGCTCACCGGCTGGCTTTATGCGGTCTTGAGTTTTGGCCCGGGGGCGCCGAACCTGTTTCCACTGCCATTGCTGCTGGCTGCGGTTGCCAGTGCCCTGGCCCTGGCGCGGCTGGTGCAGCATTACTTCGTCGCACCGGATGCCAGTGCCGTGCTGGTGGTCCTGCCCTTGTGGTACAACCCTTTTTTTTTACAGAACCTCTCTTATCAGTTTGACGGGCCAACCATGGCCTTGTCCCTGGCGGCCAGCGTGCTGGCGATCACCTTCGATCCGGAGCGTCGCCGCTACCTGGTCTACGGTGCAGTGTGGGTGGCGATTGCTGCCAGCTTCTACCAGGTCAGCCTCAACCTGTTTGCCGGGCTCTGTTGTGTCGAGGTGCTGCGCCAGGTGGTACAAGGGGCGGACTTGCGGCAAACCTGTGTCCACGCCCTGGGGCGCCTTGGTCAGTTGCTCGGCGGCTGCCTGCTCTATTACCTCAGTGCGTTTCAACTGATGACGCCGCTGCGCCAGTCCTTGCTGGCGTTCGACGGGCAGTGGCCGGCCATTGTCCAGCAACGCCTGCAGGTGATCGCAGGGCACCTGGGGCTGTTGTACACACCGGGAACGGCCTGGTTCATCCTCGGCCTGCTGGCGTTGGCGGTGCTCGGCGTGATGATCGCCGCTGTGCGTGTGTTGCGCAGCGAGGATGGCGTCCTGGCGCGCCTGGGCTTGTTGCTGGCGCTGCTGTTGCCGGTGCCGATGCTGCTGTTGTTGATACCGGGGCTGACCCTGCTGTTCGCTGAGTTCAACGACGGCGCACGGACCTTGCTGGGCCTGGCGACGGTCATGGTGCTGGTGTTGTGGTTCGCCCATCGCCTGCTGACCGGCCTGCACCTGCGCCTGGGCTGGCTGCTGGTGATTCCGCTGCTGTGCATGTTGTCGTTCGCCTATGCCTATGGACGTGTGCTGCTGGTGGAGAAGGAGTTGCAGCAGGCCGTGGGCTTTTCCCTGGCCCACGACATCAGTGCCCGGCCGGACCTTGCCTCGGCCCGGCGCTACTACGTGCTGGACATCGGCTCCAGCGGCCAGTGGTTGCCGGCTGCCAGTGGCTCGGTACGGGCCATGCCGGCCCTGAAATACGTGCTCAACATCAACTTCCTGCTGCTGCCCGAAATGATGCCGCGGCTCGGGCTGAGCAACTTCGGCTCCCATGTGCCGCTCAGCCGCAGGCAGGTGCTGGCGCGCAGCCCGCAGCCACGGGTGGATCACAAGTTCTACGCCATCCACCTGGTCGATGATGTCGGCTACGTGCTGATGAAGACGCCACGCGATCCGGAGAGCTACCGGTGGTGAACCTGCAGCGCTTCGCCCGCTACGGGCTGGTCGGCATCGGCAATACGCTGGTGCACTGGATGGTGTTTTTCATCCTGCACCTGCCGTTGGGCCAGTCCCAGGCACTGAGCAACCTGCTGGCCTTCACCGTGGCCGCCACGCTGTCCTACTTCCTCAACGCCCGATTTACTTTCGGGATCCGCCCGGGTGGCTGGCGCTACCTGCTGTTCCTCCTGGGGATGGGCAGCCTGAGCCTGTTGCTGGGGGCTATTTCCGACTGGGCGCACCTGTCGCCCTGGTTGACCCTGGTGACCTTTTCCACCATCAGCCTGATAGTGGGTTACGGCTTTTCATCCAATGTGGTCTTCAGGCGCAGGACACCATGAACATCTCCCTGATCGTGCCGGTGTACAACGAGCAAGCCACGATCGAGCGCTTTTACCGGGCGGTGCGCGACGAGCCGTCGTTGCAGGGGATGAAGGTGGAGATCCTGTTCGTCAACGATGGCAGCAGCGACGACACCGAGGCAATCTGCGCGCAGCTGGCGGCAGGCGACGAGTGGGTCACGGTGATCAACTTCTCCCGCAACTTCGGCAAGGAATCGGCCTTGTTCGCTGGCCTGGAGTATGCCGATGGCGATGCCGTGGTGCCCATCGACGTCGACCTGCAGGACCCTGTCGAGGTCATCGCCAAGCTGGTGCGGCGCTGGCAGGAGGGGGCCGACGTGGTCCTGGCCAAACGTCGTGACCGCTCCGCCGACACCCGACTCAAGCGCTGGAGTGCCCGGTTTTACTACTGGCTGCACAATCGCATCGCCTCGACGCCGATCGAAGAGGACGTCGGCGATTTTCGCCTGCTCGATCGCAAGGTCGTGACCGCGATCCGCCAGTTGCCGGAGCAGCAGCTGTTCATGAAAGGCGTGTTGTCGTGGGTGGGGTTTCGTACCGAGATCGTTGAATACGATCGCGCGCCGCGTCTGGCCGGGGCGAGCAAGTTCAATCCGTGGAGTTTGTGGAACCTGGCGCTCGATGGCATCACCTCGTTCAGCACCGTGCCGTTGCGGTTGTGGACCTACATCGGAGGCGGTGTGTCGCTGTTCGCCCTGGGTTTTGCCCTGTACATGGTGGTGGACAAGCTGCTGTTCGGCACCGATGTGCCGGGGTATCCATCGCTGATGACCGCGATCCTGTTCCTGGGCGGGGTGCAGTTGATCGGCATCGGCATTCTGGGCGAGTACATCGGTCGCATCTACCAGGAGACCAAGCACCGGCCGCGGTATGTGATCCGCAAGGTGCTGGGCAGGCGGCGCCGGCCGCGGTGAGCGCTTTGGCGACCGCTGCGCGGTCGAACGCAGGCTGCGCCAGCTCCCACAAGGTCAGGTGCAAGGTGAACCATTGTGGGAGCTGGCGAAGCCTGCGATGGCGATGTCGGGATTACTTCCAGACCTGAGGATTGACCAGGTCCCGTGGCCGCTCACCCAGCAAGGCACTGCGCAGGTTGTCGATGGCGCGGTTGGCCATGGCTTCACGGGTTTCGGCGGTGGCCGAGCCGACATGGGGCAGGGTCAGGGCGTTGGGTAGCTGGAACAGCGGTGATTCGGTCAGTGGCTCTTTCTCGTACACATCCAGGCCGGCACCACGAATGGTGCCCTGCTGCAGGGCCTGCACCAACGCCGCTTCATCGACCACCGGTCCGCGGGAGACGTTGATCAGGAACGCACTGGGCTTCATCAGCTGCAGCTCGCGGCTGCCGATCAGGTGCCGGGTGTCGGCGCCCAGCGGCACCACCAGGCAGACGAAATCGGCTTCGGCCAGCAGTTGGTCAAGGCTGCGCAACTGGGCGCCGAGCTCCTGCTCCAGTGCCAGCTTGCGCGAGTTGCCGCTGTAGATGATCGGCATGTTGAAGCCGAACCGGCCACGCCGGGCAATCGCCGCACCGATGTTGCCCAGGCCGACGATCCCCAAGGTCTTGCCATGCACGTCGCTGCCGAACTGCGCCGGGCCGACGGTGGCCTGCCATTGCCCGGCCTTGGTCCAGGCGTCGAGCTCGGCGACCCGGCGGGCGCTGCCCATGATCAGGGCGAAGCCCAGGTCGGCGGTGCTTTCGGTCAGCACGTCGGGGGTGTTGGTCAGGGCAATGCCGCGCTCGTTGAAGTAGTTCAGGTCGTAGTTGTCATAGCCGACCGAAACACTGGCAACCACCTCAAGCTTGCCTGCGTGCTCCAGCTGCGCCTGGCCCAGCTTGCGGCCCACGCCGATCAGGCCATGAGCCTGGGGCAGGGCTTCGTTGAACTGGGCACTGATATCGCCGAGCTTGGGGTTCGGCACTATGACGTTGAAGTCTTGCTGCAAGCGTTCGACCATCGCCGGGGTGATGCGGCTGAAGGCAAGGACGGTCTTTTTCATCGGCGAAATCCTGCGGGCGGGGGACAATGGGTAGCACGCTATCATTCTCCGCCGCCGCTGTGCAGCAAGATTTCAGTTGGCGATCCGCAATTCGTGGGTCTTGAGGTCCGCTTCGTGGGCCGCGAGGATTTCCGGCAACGAGTTGCGCAGGTACTCGACCCAGGTCTTGATCTTGGCATCCAGGTACTGGCGCGACGGGTAGATCGCGTACAGGTTCAGCTCCTGCAGGCGGTACTCGGGCATCACCCGTACCAGCGAGCCGTCACGCAGGCCGTCGATGGCCGAGTAGATCGGCAGCACGCCGACCCCCATGCCGCTGCGGATAGCGGTTTTCATTGCATCGGCCGAGTTCACCTGGAACGGCGCCTGGGTGATGTTCACCACTTCCTGGCCTTCCGGGCCGTCGAACAGCCATTTTTCCAGCGGGATCACCGGGCTGACCATGCGCAGGCAGGCATGGCCCAGCAGGTCGCTGGGCTTCTGGGCGATGCCGTGGCGTTTCACATAGTCGGGCGAGGCGCAGACGATGCTGTAGGTGATGCCCAGGCGCTGGGACACGAAGCCCGAGTCCGGCAGCTCGCTGGCCAGCACGATGGACACGTCGTAGCCTTCGTCGAGCAGGTCCGGCACGCGGTTGGCCATGGTCAGGTCGAAGGTCACGTCCGGATGGGTTTCACGGTAACGGGCGATGGCGTCGATGACGAAATGCTGGCCGACGCCGGTCATCGAATGCACTTTCAACTGCCCGGCAGGGCGGGCGTGGGCGTCGCTGGCTTCGGCTTCGGCTTCCTCGACATAGGTGAGGATCTGTTCGCAACGCATCAGGTAGCGTTTGCCGGCTTCGGTCAGGGCAATGCGCCGGGTAGTGCGGTTGAGCAGGCGGGTTTGCAGATGCGCTTCAAGATTGGAGACCGCCCGCGAGACGTTGGCGGTGGTCGTATCCAGCTGCACGGCCGCGGCAGTAAAACTGCCGACTTGCGCCACGCAACTAAAAGCACGCATGTTTTGCAGGGTGTCCATGGGTCGCTCTCAAAGTAGACGACAAATTGTGACATGAAGTTACGGTGTCGGTCTTCAGACTAAAGCCGGATTATCGCCGTTTTCGTAACAAAGATTCGCAGTAATACACGCTTATCGCCAGTGCGACCGCCCCCTAGAATTGCCATCTCCAAGCGTCATCCACCTTCTACGTCGGGAATTCGCAGCTGTGCCGCGTCGCATCATCAGAGCGCTGAATGCGCTCAGTGTCTGTGCCCTTAGCTTGACCTTGAGCGGCTGTATCGGAACCTGGGGCATTGCCCCGCAAAGCAAGACGCTGCAAGCCAATACCCTGGCCACCGACGAGGCGATCCGCGAGGCCGCCCGTGATGCCCATTGGCCCGCCCAGCAGTGGTGGCGCGCCTACGGCGACCCGCAACTCGATCGCTGGGTTGCCCTGGCTGTCAACGATAGCCCGAGCATGGCCATGGCCGCGGCCCGGGTGCGTGAGGCCAAGGCCATGGCCGGCGTGGTCGAGTCGGCGGAAAAACTGCAGGTCAACGGCCAGGCGACACTCAAGCGCCACAACTGGCCGGAAGACCAGTTCTACGGCCCTGGCGCGCTGTCCGGGGCCAACACCTGGGACAACAACGCCGCGCTGGGCTTTAGCTACGCCCTGGACCTCTGGGGTCGCGAGCGCAATGCCAGCGAGCAGGCGGTGGACATGGCCCACATGAGCGCGGCGCAATTGCGTCAGGCACAGCTGGAGCTGCAGAACAACATCGTCAAGGTGTACATCCAGCTGTCCCTGCATTTTGCCCAGCGCGATATCGTCAAGGCCGAGCTTGAACAGCAGGAGCAGATCCTGGCCCTGGCCGAGCGCCGCCTGGCCGGTGGCATCGGCACCCACTTCGAAGTCAGCCAGGCGCAGACGCCGCTGCCGGAAACCCACCGCCAGCTCGATGCCCTGAACGAAGAAATCGCCCTGGCACGCAATCAACTGGCGGCACTGGCCGGCAAGGGACCGGGCGAGGGCGCACAATTGCAGCGCCCGAGCCTGAGCCTCGGTGCGCCGCTGAAACTGCCCTCGGCCCTGCCGGCCGAGCTGGTCGGCCAGCGTCCGGATGTGGTGGCCACCCGCTGGCAGGTGGCGGCCCAGGCGCGGGGCATCGATGTCGCCCACGCCGGCTTCTTCCCCAACGTCGACCTGGTCGGCGGGCTTGGTTTCATGGCCACCGGCGGCGGTCCGCTGGAGTTCATCACCGGGCGCAAGTTCAACTACAACGTCGGCCCGGCCATCAGCCTGCCGATCTTCGATGGCGGCCGTCTGCGCTCGCAGCTGGGCGTGGCGTCCGCCGGCTATGACATCGCCGTGGCGCACTACAACCAGACCGTGGTCGAGGCGCTCAAGGGCATTTCCGATCAGTTGATCCGCCGCGAGTCGATGAACGAGCAGCAGCACTTTGCCGCCGAGTCGGTGGCCTCGGCGCAGAAGACCTACGACATCGCCATGATCGCCTTCCAGCGCGGCCTGACCGACTACCTCAACGTGCTCAACGCCCAGACCCTGTTGTTCCGCCAGCAGCAGATCCAGCAGCAGGTCCAGGCCGCGCGCCTGACCGCCCATGCCGAGCTGGTCACCGCCCTGGGCGGCGGCCTGGGGGCGGGCAGCGATGTGCCGGACGAGGATAAGCAGCAGGCCCCCAGGACACCGGCAACCCTGGCGATCTTCGACAAACCGGGCCATGCCGAATGAGCACACTGAGCTTGCCGTTTCGCTGGCTGGCGAGCCTTGAGTGGCGTCGCGGTTTCTTCGAGTGGGCGCGCACCGACGGGGTGACCTGGGTCTACATCTTCAAGGTCCTCAGCGCCGCCTTCCTCACCCTGTGGCTGGCCATGCGCCTGGAGCTGCCGCAGCCGCGCACGGCGATGATCACCGTATTCATCGTCATGCAGCCACAGAGCGGGCATGTGTTCGCCAAGAGTTTCTGGCGATTGCTCGGCACCCTGGCCGGCTCGTCGATGATGGTCTTGCTGATCGCCCTGTTTCCACAGAACACCGAGCTGTTCCTGCCGAGCCTGGCGATCTGGGTCGGCCTGTGCTCCGCCGGTGCCATGCGCTACCGGACCTTCCAGGCCTACGGTTTCGTCCTCGCCGGCTACACCGCGGCGATGGTCGGCCTGCCGGCCCTGCAGCACCCGGATGGCGCCTTCATGGCCGCGGTCTGGCGGGTGCTGGAGATTTCCCTGGGGATCCTGGTCTCGACCCTGGTCAGTGCCGCGATCCTGCCGCAGTCGGCCAGTGCGGCGATGCGCAATGCGTTGTACCAGCGCTTTGGGGTGTTTGCCGGCTTCGTCGCCGAAGGCCTGCGTGGCGACAGCCAGCGCGATCGCTTCGAAAGCAGCAACGTGCGCTTTATCGCCGAAGCGGTGGGGCTGGAAAGCCTGCGTAATGTCACCGCCTTCGAAGACCCGCACATGCGCCGCCGCAATGGCCGCCTGGGGCGCATGAACAGCGAGTTCATGGCCATCACCACGCGCTTCAATGCCTTGCACCAGTTGCTCGAACGCCTGCGTCTGCGCGGCCCGTTGCAGATCGTCACCGCCATCGAACCGGGCCTCAAGGCACTGGCCGAACTGCTCGACGGCTATGCCGGCCGGGCCCTGACCAATGCCGACGCCGCGCGCCTGGCCGAACAGTTGGCGGCCTACAAGGAAGGCTTGCCGGAGCGAGTGCGTAGCCTGCGTGCCGCTTTTGTCGAGAGCGGGCCGAGCGATGCCGACCTGCTGGACTTCCACACCGCCTACGAACTGCTCTACCGCTTCGTCGACGACCTGCACAGCTACGCCCTGACCCACGCATCGCTGGCCGATCACAACCATGCCCGCGAGCAGTGGGACGAGCCCTACGTGGCCCAGACCAACTGGATGGTGTCGCTGGCGGCCGGGCTGCGTGCATCGTTCATCCTGCTGGTGCTGGGCAGCTACTGGATCGCCACGGCCTGGCCCAGCGGGGCGATGATGACGCTGATCGCCGCCGCCACCGTGGGCCTGTCGGCGGCCACGCCCAACCCCAAGCGCATGTCGTTCCAGATGGCCTGCGGCACCTTGTTCGGCGCCTTCGTCGGCTTCTTCGAAACCTTCTTCGTGTTCCCCTGGATCGATGGCTTCCCCTTGTTGTGCCTGGTGCTGGCCCCGGTGTTCGTGCTCGGTGCCTTCCTGGCTTCGCGACCGGCCTATGCCGGGGTGGGGCTGGGTCTTTTGATCTTCTTCGCCACCGGTTCCGTGCCGGACAACCTGACGGTCTACAACCCCTACAACTTCATCAATGACTACATCGCCATGGTCATCGGCATGCTGGTCTGTGCCGCTGCCGGGGCGATCATCCTGCCACCCAACAGCCGCTGGCTGTGGAGCCGCCTGGAGCAGGACCTGCGCGGCCAGGTGCTGTTCGCCATCAGCGGTCGCCTGCGCGGCCTGGGCTCGGCCTTCGAGAGTCGTACCCGCGACCTGCTGCACCAGGCCTATGGCCTGGCCGCCGGCAAGCCGCTGGTGCAAAGCCAGCTGCTGCGCTGGATGTTCCTGGTGCTGGAGGTCGGCCACGCGATCATCGAGCTGCGCAAGGAGCAGGCGATCCTGCCGGTGCACCCGTGCTACGCCGAATCGCAACCCTGGCGCCAGGCGATCCGGGTCATGGGCCGCGCCCTGGCGCGCTTGTTCCTGCAACCGAGCGCGAGCAACCACGAGCGCGCCCTGGTCGCCGTGGATCACGCCATCAGCCGCGTGCAGGCCACCGACGAACCCTTTGCCCGGCACTTCGACACCTCGGCCTTGCGCCGGGTGCAGAGCTACCTGCATTTCATCCGTACTTCACTGCTCGACCCCCAGTCGCCGCTGGCCGCCCTGGCCCCGGCGCAAGGACTGCCCCATGCCCCGTGAAATCGCCTTCCATGGCGTCTACATGCCGACCATGACCTTGATGTTCCTGTTTGCCGCCGGGCTTGCCTGGGGCCTGGACCGCTTTATTGCCAGCCATGATGGCTACCGCTTCTTCTGGCACCCGGCGCTGCTGCGCCTGTGCCTGTTTATCTGCCTGTTCGGTTCCATGGCCCTGACTCTCTACCGTTGAGACCCTTGTTGATGAAAAAGTTTTTCAGCCTGATCGCCACCTTGCTCGTGCTGGCCGCTGCCGTGGTGATCGGCCGTCAGCTGTGGCTGCACTACATGAACACGCCCTGGACCCGCGACGGTCGGGTACGCGCCGACATCATCAACGTCGCCGCCGATGTGCCGGGCTATGTGGTGGATGTGCCGGTGCGCGACAATCAACTGGTGAAGAAGGGCGACCTCTTGATGCAGATCGACCCCGAGCACTACGAAGTGGCGGTGCGCCAGGCCCAGGCGCTGGTGGCCTCGCGCAAGGCCACCTGGGAGATGCGCAAGGTCAACGCCCATCGCCGTGCCGATATGGACAACCTGGTGATCTCCCGGGAGAACCGTGACGACGCCAGCAACATCGCCAACTCGGCCCTGGCCGACTACCAGCAGGCCCAGGCGCAACTGGCCGCTGCCGAGCTGGATCTCAAGCGTACGAAGATCCTGGCCACCGTCGATGGTTACGTGACCAACCTCAACGTCCATCGTGGCGACTATGCGCGCACCGGTGAGCCGAAGATGGCGGTGGTCGACAAGGATTCGTTCTGGGTCTACGGCTTCTTCGAAGAAACCAAGCTGCCCCATGTGAAGGTGGGCGACCAGGCCGAGCTGCAGATGATGAGTGGCGAGGTGCTCAAGGGCCATGTGGAGAGTATTTCCCGCGGTATCTACGACCGCGACAACCCGCAAAGCCGTGAGCTGATCGCCGACGTCAACCCGACCTTCAACTGGGTGCGCCTGGCCCAGCGGGTGCCGGTGCGGATTCACATCGACGAAGTGCCGGAGGGGTTCCTGCTGGCGGCGGGGACGACCTGTACGGTGGTGGTCAAACCGGCGAAAGACCAGGGTTAGGTCGTGCTTTCATCGCAGGCTTCGCCAGCTCCCACAGGGGCCGGAGCAACCCCGACTCGTGTGGGAGCCGGCGAAGCCTGCGATGGGCCGCAGAGCGGCCCTGGAAGGTTCAGACCTGCCGCGAATCCACCAGCACCGGGCAGTCGACCTGATCGATGACCTTGCTGCTGATCGAAGGATCCAGCAGCCGCCCCATTCGATTCAGATGCCGATGCCCCATGATGATCAAGGTGCAATCGAGCTGTCGGGCCTGGGCCACGATCGCCGCCACCGGCTCTGCTTGAACCAGCTTGCCTTCACACGCGAAGCCCTGGGCCCGCAGTTGCTGCAAGGCTTGCGCAACCACCTGGTTGGCGTGCCGCTGCTCTTCAGTGGCCGCCGGAAATTCCTGCTGCTCGTAGAGACTGATCGTCCCGTGCCCGTCGTTCAAGGCAAAGGCGCTATCGATGGCCAGCATCACCTGCAGGCGGTGGTGGTTGGGTAGGCAGAACCGTTGCGCGAGCTCCAGCAAGCCCCGCGAAGCGCTGGAACCATCGATGGCGATCAAGACCGGACTGAGCATGCAGGACTCCATAAGACCAATGTCGAGCCGCCCATTGTTGGCCAACCGCCGGTGCGGATAAATGGCCTGCCGTGCACTGTGTGATTGCGTCCGGCGCAAGCTGTCGGTGCTGGCCGAGCTGCTAAGATCCCTCCCTTCTTCACTCTTGTTCATGGATGCCTGGCAATGCAGATCCCGGATATGAACCTGCTGGTCGCCCTCGACGCCCTGCTCGACGAGGGCAGCGTGGTGGGCGCGGCGCGCCGCATGAACCTAAGCCCAGCCGCCATGAGCCGGACCCTGGGGCGCATCCGCGAGGCCATCGGCGACCCGATCCTGGTCCGTGCCGGCCGGGGCCTGGTGCCCACGCCCCGGGCGCTGGCCCTGCACGAGCAGGTGCGGGCCCTGGTCGAGCAGGCCGGGCTGGTGTTCCGCAGCCGCGAAGAAGTCGACCTGAGCACCCTGGACCGGGCATTCAACATCCGCACCAATGACCTGTTCATCGCGCTCTACGGCGCGCAACTGCTGCGCATGATGCATGAGCAGGCGCCGCGTACCGTGCTGCGTTTCGTGCCGGAAAGCGTCGGTGACGACGACAGCGTACTGCGCGACGGACGCACCGACCTGATCGTCAGTTCGACCATCGACCTGGGGCCCGAGATCAAGATGCAGAGCCTGTTCCACACCCTCTACGTGGGCCTGGCGCGTCAGGACCACCCGATCTTCGACGCCGAAATTACGCCCGAACGCTTTGCCGCCTACCCGCAGATCAGCGTGTCGCGCCGTGGCCGGGCCAACGGTCCGATCGATGTCGAACTTGCCCACTACAAGGTTCAGCGGCGGGTGGCACTGATTACCCCGAGCTTTCACTCGGCGATGTTCTCCTTGCCCGATTCCGACCTGCTGCTGCCGATGCCGGCCAACATCCTCAACAGCGTCAACAAGCTGGGCCTGCCGTTGCGCTCGTTCGCCATTCCGCTGCCGATGGAGCGGGTGACGGTGATGCAGGCCTGGCACCCACGCTTTGACAACGACCCGGCCCACCGCTGGCTGCGACAGACGCTCAAGGCCTGCTGCAGCGAACCTGTCTGAGGATTGCGTTTGCTGCACTAGTAAGCTGTCAATATGTCGATTTTCGTTAACATTGCCCCTTCGTAAACTTCTTCGGGTTCCTTACCAGCCCGGAGATGCCTGTCATGAGCTCGCTGACCGCGACTCCTTTACCTGTCGTGCCGACACCTGTTGCCGCTCCCGCAGCGCCGGCAGCCTTCGGCACGCGCATTCTGGTCGGCCTGCTGGGTGTGTTGCTGGCGGTGCTGTGCGCCGGCCTCAACGAGATGGTCACCAAGGCCTCGCTGGCCGATATCCGTGGCGGGATGTTCATCGGTGCCGATGAAGGCGCCTGGCTGATCGCGGTGTACGCGGCGGCGTCGGTGTCGGCCATGGCCTTTTCGCCCTGGCTGGCGGCGACCTTTTCCCTGCGCCGCTTCACCCTCTGTGCCATCGCGGCCTTTGCCCTGCTGGGCCTGTTGCAACCCTATGCGCCCGACCTGTCCAGCCTGATGTTGCTGCGCACCTTGCAGGGGCTGGCCTCGGGTGCCTTGCCGCCGATGCTGATGAGTGTCGCGCTGCGTTTCCTGCCGCCGGGGATCAAGGTCTATGGCCTGGCCGGTTACGCCTTGACCGCCACCTTCGGCCCCAACCTGGGCACGCCGCTGGCGGGGCTGTGGACCGAATACGTCGGCTGGCAGTGGGCGTTCTGGCAGATCATCCTGCCATCGTTGCTGGCCATGGCGTGTGTGGCCTGGGGCCTGCCCCAGGATCCGCTGCGCCTGGAGCGCTTCAAGCAGCTCGACTGGCGCGGTGTGTTGCTCGGGCTGCCGGCGATCTGTTCGCTGGTGATCGGCCTGACCCTGGGCGACCGCATGGGCTGGTTCAGCTCGACGCTGATCTGCTGGCTGCTCGGCGGCGGCCTGGTGCTGCTGTCGCTGTTCCTGTTCAACGAGTGGTCCGAGCCCTTGCCGTTCTTCAAGCTGCAGATGCTCAAGACCCGCAACCTGACCCACGCCCTGGTCACGTTGTTCGGTGTGTTGATCGTGCTGACCGCAGCGATCGTCATCCCTTCCAGCTACCTGGCCCAGATCCAGGGTTATCGTCCGGTGCAGACCGGCCCCTTGATGCTGCTGGTGGCCTTGCCGCAGCTCCTGGCGCTGCCTCTGGTGGCCGCGCTGTGCAACCTGCGCGCGGTGGATTGCCGTTGGGTGCTGGCGGCGGGGTTGGGCATGCTGTCGCTGTCGTGCGTGCTGGGTACCCAGCTCACCAGCGTGTGGATTCGCGACAACTTCTACCTGCTGCAATTGCTGCACATCTTTGCCCAGCCGATGTCGGTGATCCCCCTGCTGATGCTCGCCACCGGTGGCATGACCCCGCAGGACGGGCCGTTTGCCTCGGCCTGGTTCAACACCATCAAGGGCCTGGCCTCGGTGGTCGCCACCGGGTTGCTCGAAGCCCTGACCACGATTCGCCGGCATTTTCATTCCAACGCGCTGGTCGACAGCCTGGGCAATTCCCCCCTGGCCGACAGCAGCACCCCTGGCCTGGCCCGGCGCATCCACGAGCAGGCGTTGGTGCTGACCTCGGCCGACCTCTACCTGTGCATGGCGGTGCTGGCTGCGGCGCTGATCCTGCTGATTCCTTTTGTACCTACACGGATCTATCCGCCGCGTGCGGTGGCCTAGCTTCGTGGCCTTGAGAGAACGACATGACGACTACAACAACGCATCGAAAAACCGCCTTGATCGTCGCTGCCCTGGTGGTGGCCGGGCTGGCGGGTATCGTCGGCCCGAGCCTGCTGGGCAGCGATGCCGAGCAGAGCACCAACGACGCCTATGTGTCGGCCGACTACACCGTGATCGCCCCCAAGGTGGCAGGGTTCATCAAGCAGGTGCTGGTTGAGGACAACCAGCAGGTCAAGGCCGGACAATTGCTGGCGGTGATCGACGACCGTGACTACCAGGCCGCCCTGGCGGCGGCCCAGGCACAACTGCTGGTGTCCACTGCCCAGCGTCACAACGCCCGCGCCACCCTGGAGCGCCAGGCCTCGCTGATCGCCCAGGCGCAGGCGGCTGTCAATGCCGACCAGGCCGAACTGGCCTTCGCCAACCATGAGCTGATCCGTCACAGCCGCCTGGCCGAGCAGGGCGCCGGTACCGTGCAGAACGCCCAGCAGGCGCGCAGCCGGGTCGACCAGGCCCGGGCCCGGCTGGCCAACACCGAAGCGGCACTGGCCGCTGCGCGTAAGCAGGTGGACATCCTCACCGCCCAGGTCGACAGCGCCGAAGGGGGCCTCAAGCATGCGCAGGCCAGCCTGGAACGGGCGCAGCTGGAGCTGTCCTACACCCGTATCGAGGCACCGATCGACGGCATGGTCGGCGAGCGCGCAGTGCGGGTCGGAGCCTACGTCAATCCGGGGGCGCGGCTTTTGTCGGTGGTGCCGCTGGAACAGGCCTATGTGGTCGGCAACTTCCAGGAAACCCAGCTGACCCACGTGCAGCCCGGGCAGCCGGTGCAGATTCGTGTCGATACCTTCGCCGACCAGTACCTGCACGGCCGGGTGGAGAGTATCGCTCCGGCCACCGGGGTGACCTTCGCGGCGGTCAAGCCGGACAACGCCACCGGTAACTTCACCAAGGTGGTGCAGCGCATTCCGGTGAAGATCGTCTTCGATGCCGACCAGCCCTTGCTCCAGCGCCTGCGGGTGGGCATGTCGGTGGTGGCGAAAATCGACACCGGCGCGAAGCTCTCCACCGGCCATGAGGTCAGCGCCCGATGAAGCCTTCGTTCGCCTTCAGTCCCTTGTTGCTGAGCCTGCTGGCCGGCTGCACCCTTGGCCCGGATTTCCATCAGCCTGCCAGCCAGGCCCCGGCCAACTGGGCGCCGTTGCAGGAAACGCCCGCACCCAGCCAGGCCGTGGCCGAACCGCTGGAACAACGCTGGTGGGAGAGCTTTCATGACGCCAGGCTCAGCGACCTGATCGAACGCGCCAGCCAGCGCAATCTCGACCTGCAGATCGCTACGGCGCGGTTGGCGCAAAGCCGGGCGTTGCGCACCAGCATCGCCGCCGAGCAAACCCCTTCCGCCGATCTGGGCGCTGGCTACAACCGCGCCCGCAACAGCGCCGAAGGCTTGAGCGACCCTTCCGGCCACAGCGGCAAGTCGGCTTTCAACCTCTGGCAGGGCGACCTGGTGGCCAGTTGGGAGCTGGACCTGTGGGGCCGGGTGCGGCGTCAGGTCGAAGCCGCCGATGCCGTGGTCGAGGTGGCCGAGAACGATCGTCGTGGTGTGTTGCTGGCACTGCTGGCGGAGACGGCCGGCGATTACATCCAGTTGCGTGCGGTGCAGGGAACCCTGGCCGTGACCCGGGAAAACCTCGACGTGTCCCGGCACAGCCTGCGCCTGTCGCAAATGCGCTTGCGCGATGGCGTCGCCACCACCCTGGACGTGGCCCAGGCCAGCGCCCAGGTGGCCTCGATCGAGGCGCGCCTGCCGATCCTGGAAGAACGCCAGGCGCAGTTGATCAATGCCCTGAGCCTGTTGCTGGCCGAGCCGCCGCGCAGTTTGCAGGCTGAGCTGCTGGCACCTGCTGCCATGCCGGCCCCGCAACAGCGCTTTGCCATTGGCGTGCCGTCGGAACTGGCCCAGCGTCGCCCGGACATCCGCAAGGCCGAGGCGCAACTGCATGCGGCCACGGCCAGCATCGGTGTGGCCAAGGCCGACTTCTATCCGAGCATTCGCTTGTCGGGCAATGTCGGTTTCCAGTCCATGCAACTGTCCGATTTCGGCAGTTGGGACTCGCGCCGCTTCGGTATCGGCCCCCAGCTGAGTCTGCCAATCTTCGAGGGCGGGCGCCTGCGCGGCGTGCTCGAATTGCGCCAGGCCCAGCAACAGGAAGCTGCCTTGCACTACCAGCAAGTGGTACTGGGCGCCTGGCATGAAATCGATGATGTGCTGCGCCTGTACAACGCCAGCCAGCTGCGCCGCGACCTGTTGGCCGAAGCCGTGCGGCAGAACCGCATCGCCTTGCAGGCGGCGCAGCAGCAGTACGTCGAGGGCGCGGTGGACTTCCTCAACGTACTCAGCGTGCAGGGCGCCTTGCTGGCCAGCGAGGAGCAGTGGGTCGAAAGCTCGGCAGCGGTGTCCCAGGCGCTGGTCGGTCTGTACAAGTCGCTGGGCGGCGGCTGGCAGTCGTTCGAGCAGACTGCGCAGCTCGCCGCACAGGGCTGATCAGAGTACGCCGTCGAGGCCGAAGCGCTTTTTCAGCACGCGTTGCAGCAAGCCCTGGGGTAGCCAGGCTTGCAGCAATGGCAGGGCACGGCTGCCGTTGCCCAGGCGCAGCAGCGCTGGAGGCTGTGGCTGTCGTGCTGCCTTGAGCAGGCCTTCAGCGAACTCGCTGGCCGGAGTCGGCTTGTCCTGGGATGCCCGGGCGCGGGCGCGAATGCTTTCGCGCAGCGGCCACCAGGGCGAGTTTTCCTCGATCACCTGTTCAGCCTCACGTCCGGCATTGCTGGCGAATTGCGAGGCGATCGCGCCGGGCTGCACTTCCATCACCCGCACACCGAAGGGCGCCAACTCCAGGCGCAGGGCGTCGCTCAGGGCATGCACCGCCGCTTTGGAGGCGCAGTAGGCACCGGCAAACGGCGTGACCAGTACCCCGGAGACGCTGCCGATGTTCACCACCAGGCCCTTGTTGCGACGCAATGCCGGGAACAGCGCGCGGGTGACGCCGACCAGGGCGAAGACATTGGTTTCGAACTGTCGGCGCAGGGCCGGGGCGCCGCCATCGAGCAACGGGCCCATGGCGCCGTAGCCGGCGTTGTTGATGAGGATGTCGAGGCCGTTATGGGCGCTTTCGATTTCTTCACTCAGGCGTTGCAGGGCGGGGGCATCATTGACGTCCAGTTGACGGCTCTTGAAACCGGCCGCCTGCAGCTGCGCCACATCGTCGGCTTTACGGGCGGTGGCCCAGACCTCGAAGCCTGCGTTTTTGAAGCTGTCGGCCAGGGCACGACCGATACCGCTGGAGCAACCCGTGATGAGGACAATGGGCATGAGCGAACCTGAGCGCAGAAGAGGGGGAGTGCCCGATCATACGTGCACTTCCAGCAGCTTATCGAGTGCCTTGTTGATATGCCTCCAGTCGCTGCCCATCACCACGCTTCGGTTACCGTTGCGATCGATGAACACTTGCGCCGGGAAGCCGACAATACCCAGTTGCTTGCACAGGTGGCGTTGCCCTTCGGCGGCCAAGGCATAGAAGTCCACTTCGGGGGTGTTGCTGGCTACCTGCTCGACTTGCGGGCGTAGCTGTTCACAGGGTTGACAGTGCCTGGCATGCAGGAAAATCACAGTGGGTCGTTGGCGAGCAGTGCTACCTGACAGTTGCCTGAGGCGATCGATTTCACTGGGTTGGATTTCCACGAGCTGTCCCATAGGCTGATTCCAGGCAGTAATGAGTTGGCCTGATTGAACGCCATTTTCGCGGAGTCGGTAACTGACAAAAATACTAGTTGGCAAAACTGCCTTGCAGTTGTTCGGCCCGAAACTCCAGCGATTGTGGACGATACCCGGAACGCAGTGGCGGCAGGGGCACGCACTCGCTCCAGTCGGCACCGGGCTGCAACTCGGGGCCACGATAGCGGGGGGCGCTGTAGGTGTTTTCGCTGAGGTTGACGCTGTCGCCCGGGGCGTAGGCGGCCACGCGCCAGCGTACGTTTTGCAGCGGTACGTCGTTGCCGTTCTTCATCTGCACGCGCAGTGGACGGTCGGCGGGGCACTGGTCGGGGGCGTAACTCAGGCGCAGGTCAAGGCGTGCCAGCTGGCTGGATTCGCGGTTGTCCTGCCAGACCACCCAGAGCGCAACCAGCCCGAGGCCGAACACGGCGGCCAGGGAAATGGGCAGGGCCTTGGCCGGGTAGCGCAGCAGCAGGACCAGCCAGGTAAGGATGAGCAGGGCGCCGATCAGCATGGGCGAAGCCTTGAGTGCCAGTGAGCTTTTATCCTAACTGGAAATCGGGTGGGCCTCAAAAAGCATCGCGGGGCAAGCCCGCTCCTACCGTAGGAGCGGGCTTGCCCCGCGAGGGGGATTTACTGCGCGATGGTCTTGATCGAAATCCCGCGCTCGATCGGCGTCGAGCGCCCGTAGATGTCTTCGAAACGCTCGATATCGTCCTCGCCCAGGTAGCTGCCCGACTGCACCTCGATGATCTCCAGCGGGATCTTGCCCGGGTTGCGCAGGCGGTGCACCGAGGCGATCGGGATGTAGGTTGACTGGTTTTCGGTGAGCAGGAACACGTTCTCGTCGCAGGTCACCTCGGCGGTGCCGGACACCACGATCCAGTGTTCGGCGCGGTGGTGGTGCATCTGCAGTGACAGGCTGGCGCCCGGTTTGACGGTGATGTGCTTGACCTGGAAACGCCCGCCCATGTCCACCGAATCGTAGGAGCCCCACGGCCGGTACACTTCGCAGTGGTTCTGGGTCTCGCTGCGGCCTTGTTCGTTGAGGGTGTTGACCAGTTGCTTGACGCCCTGGACCTTGTCCTTGTGGGCGATCATCATCGCGTCCTTGGTCTCGACCACCACGATGTTCTCAAGGCCGATCACCGACACCAGCTTGCCGTTGCCGTGGATCATGCAGTTGCGGCTGTCCTGTACCACCACGTCGCCCTTGGTGACGTTGCCGTTGTCGTCCTTCTCGTGCACGTCCCACAGCGACGACCAGCAGCCGACATCGCTCCAACCGGCGCTCAGCGGCACTACGCAGGCGCGCTGGGTCTTTTCCATCACCGCATAGTCGATGGAGTTGTCCGGGCAGCAGGCGAAGGAGGCTTCGTCGATGCTCAGGTTGTCGCCGTCTTCGACGCTGCGTTCCAGGGTCAGCAGGCAGGTGTCGTAGATGTCCGGATCGTGTTTTTTCAGCTCTTCGAGGAAGCGGCTGGCGCGGAACAGGAACATGCCGCTGTTCCAGAAATAGCCGCCGGCGCGGACGAACTCGCCAGCGCGCTTTTCATCCGGCTTCTCGACGAACTGGGCCACTCGACTGACACCTTCGGGCAGCAGCGCGTCCTGGCTCGACTTGATGTAGCCGTAGCCGGTTTCCGGCTTGGTCGCCGGCACCCCGAACAGCACCATCTCGCCGCGCTCGGCCGCCACCGTGGCCAAGGCCAGGGCGCGTTGCAGGGCTTTCTGGTCGTCGATCACGTGGTCGGCGGGCAGCACCAGCATCAGCTCGTCACGGCCTTCGTTGACCAGCTTCATCGCGGTCAGGGCCACGGCCGGGGCGGTGTTGCGTCCGAAGGGCTCCATGAGGATGCCCTGGGTCTGCAGCTTCAGGTTGCCCAGTTGCTCGCTGACGATGAATTTGTGGTCCTTGTTGCAGACCACGATGGGGCTGTCCATGCCCTCGAACACCAGGCGCGAGAGGGTCTGCTGGAACAGGGTGTGTTCACCGGTGAGGGCCAGGAACTGCTTGGGGAATTGCTTGCGCGACAGGGGCCACAGACGCGAACCGCTACCACCGGACAGGATGACTGGAATCATGAGTGTTCTCCGAAGATTGAAAGAGGCAGGTGATTAACGGGTCGATACCGGGCGCTTGACCCAGACCGGCGACAGGTTGCTGCCGGAGCCGGTGACGTAGAGCACCGCGGCTTCGCCGCGCTCCAGCGCCACGGGCTTGAGGTCGCTGACTTTCTTGTCGCCTTCATACAGCGCCAGGCTGACCTTGACCGGGTTGATCTCGCGCTCGCCGCGGGCCTTGGCGGCTACTGCCTTGACCACTTCGGTCTTGCCGTCGGCGGTCTTGAGGGTCAGGGCCTGGTCGCTGAGGTTCTGTACCCGTACCAGGGATTTCTGTTTGTTCTTGAACGGCGGTTCCTCGACCAGTTGTGGGCTGCCCGAGGCGTTGTTGACCAGGGTGTAGTAGTGATCGGAGGCGAGCTTGACCGGCAGGCTCTGGCTGCCGACCTGGGCGCTGTAGTCGCCCTGGGGCATGAAGCTGAAGTCACTGCTGGCCTGGGCGGCCACGTCGTTGATTTTGGTGGTGCCGACGCTGGCGCTGACCGCCTGGTTGCCGGCGTTGTAGATGCGCACGAAGGTCGAGCCTTTCGGCGCGCTTGGGCCGTAGAGCGCGGCGTCGGCGCCGGCGAGGGCCTGCAGCGAGAGCAGACTCAGACCTGCGGCCAGGGCGCAGGCTTTGGCGATGCGGTGCTTGGTGGTGTGCAGGGTCATGGGTATTTCCTCTTCAGTGTTGCGTCCGGATGGACGACTGGGCCAGGTCTTGGTTGGCAGTTCGGGTTTTCTTCAGCTGGGCGACCCACTGCGGATCGAAGTCGCCCAGGTCGTTCTTCATTGGCAGATAGCGTTCCGGGAACTCCCAGATCAGCACCTGCGGGGTGCTGTTCTTGAAGGCATCGCTGCGCAGGTACTTGAGCATTGGCAGCAGCGGGCCATGGCCGTCTTCGGCGTAATTGACCACGTCGCTGCGCAGGGCCTGCTGCAGGGCGCCGAGGAAGTTCCAGTTGGCGTTGGCGCTGTAGCTGGTGCCGACCAGCGCCACCGGGATTTCGTTGTCGGCGAACAGGGCGTCGCCGTCCTGTGCCGGGCCTTCGGCCGGACGGGTACTGCGTTGCTGCAGGGTGTCCGGCGGTGGCAACAGATGGCTGAACAACGGGTCGAGCGGCAGGAAGTTGGTCAGGTCGCCCTTGTACGGGGCGCTCTGGCGCTGCTCGGTGACGAACTGCTGCGGCTCGCCGTTGAGCAGGTTCTGCCGGCCGATGGCCTCGGCCAGCTGCTGGGCGACCACTTCGGCGCCCATCGGCGTCCAGTGTGTGTCGGTGCGCAGGAACACCTGGCCGTGGGCCTTGGCGCTTTGCAGCGGGGCCAGCAGGTCTGGCGCGAACACGCCGGCCTGGCGCGCCTGGGCATGGAACTCGTTGTACAGGTCGTTGTGCAGGGTGGACGGGGTCTGTTCACCCAGGTACTCGCTGTACAGGCGCGCCTTGGCCGGGACGATGGCCAGCACCAGTTGGATGCCGCGCTGCTGCAGGGTGTCGCGTACGCCACGGATCAGTGCCAGGTTTTCCTGTTCGAACTGGTCGCTGTCGGCGATCGGCTTGAACTCTTCGTCACTGAACAACCAGTGCTCGCGGCCCAGCACCACGCCGGGGCGGCCTTCGTTGAACAGTTTGAAGTCCAGCGCCGCCCAGAGGTTGGTGCCGATGCGCTTGAGCGGGAACTGCTCGTCGTAGTAGGTCTCGGCGGCCTTGGCCAGCTTGCCGTCGAGCACGCTCATCTGCGCCGTGCGCTGGAAGCCGCTCAGGCCCCCCAGCGACCACAGGCCCAGGCCCAGCAACAGGGCGAGGAACAGCAGGGAATAGAGTTTGCGTAATGATCGGGTCATGGTCGGCTCGCTCAGAACTGGAAGTAGAGGAACGGCGAGTAGCTTTGCGCCGAGAGCTTGAGGATCGAGGCGGCGAACAGCAGCAGTACCAGCGCCCGGGTCAGGTACAGGCCCCAGTCCAGGCTCAGGCTGCCGTCGGCCTGCACGGCGACGGGGCTGGCCTTGGGCGCCGGCCTTGCGTTGCGGTAGAAGTCGCGCAGGCCGAAGAAGGCCAGGGTCGCGTAGGCCACCAGCAGGGTCGCCACTTGCAGGCTGGTGAGGTTGGCGCGGTTGAGTTCCGACAGCTGCCAGTCAGCGAAGCTGAACATGGCGCCGTACATGCGGCCGGCCACCTCCAGGTTCTCGGCGCGGAAGATCACCCAGCCGACCACCACCAGCAGGAAGGTGAAGGCCCACTTGACCGGGTTGAAGCGCTGCGGGTTGGTGTCCAGCCCCAGGGCCCGCTCGATGGCCAGCCACATGCCGTGCCAGGCGCCCCAGATGATGTAGGTGAAGTTGGCGCCGTGCCACAGGCCGCCCAGCAGCATGGTCAGGAACAGGTTGCGGTAGGTGGCGACGGTGCCGCCGCGGTTGCCGCCCAGGGTGATGTACAGGTAGTCGCGCAGCCAGGTCGACAGGCTGATGTGCCAGCGCCGCCAGAACTCGGTGATCGACTGGCTGATGTAGGGCTGCTTGAAGTTCTCCATGAAACGGAAACCCATCATCAGTCCCAGGCCGATGGCCATGTCGCTGTAGCCGGAGAAGTCGAAGTACAGCTGCGCGGTGTAGGCCAGGGCGCCGAGCCAGGCGTCGCCGGTGGTCGGGTTCTGCAGGGCGAAGCACTGGTCGGCGACCACCGCCAGGGTGTCGGCGATGAACACCTTCTTGATGAAGCCCTGCATGAACCGCGTGCAGCCTTCGGAGAACTTGTCCAGGGTGTGGGTGCGGTGGTTGAACTGGTCGGCCAGGTCCTTGAAACGCAGCACGGGGCCGGCGATCAGGTGCGGGAAGATCGCCACGAAGGCGGCGAAGTCGATCAGGTTGCGCGTGGCCGGGGTGTCGCCACGGTACACGTCGATGATGTAGCTGATCGACTCGAAGATATAGAACGAGATGCCGATCGGCAGCAGCACATGGGTGAGGATGAACGGCTCAAGACCGAAGGAGGTCATGATCGCGTTGAGGCTGTCGACGCCGAAGTTGGCGTACTTGAAGTAGCCGAGGATGCACAGGTCCACGGCAACGCCCAGCAGCAGCCAGCGCTGGGCCGGCTTGCTGCGCACGCCGGCGGCGCCGACCTTCAGGCCGATCCAGTAGTTCCACAGGGTCACCCCGGCGAACAGGGCGAGGAAGTCCACCCGCCACCAGGCGTAGAAGATGTAGCTGGCCAGCAGCAACAGTGCGTTGCGATAGCGTTGCCCGCTCAGGTAGTACAAGCCGAGAAAGATCGGCAGGAACAGGAACAGGAACACGTTGGACGAAAACACCATCCCGATCTCTCCTTGTCGTTATCAGTCGGGGCAGCAGCCCCCCAAACCCCCCGTGAAAGTCAGCGGGGGAGCACACAAAAACCTTGTCTTGCACTGTCCTTGTAGGAGCGGGCTTGCCCCGCGATGCGATGGGGCTGAAAGCATGCAATCGCGGGGCAAGCCCGCTCCTACAGGCCGGCCTGCGGGTCATAGACCCGGGTCAGGTCACCGCCCAGGCGGAAGTTCTTGAACGGCTGCATGTCGTGCTTCTTTTGCAGCGCATCGGCACTGCAGCGGTAGAGGCTGCACCAGGGCTCGAGCCAGGCGTATTTGCTGTCGACCTTCAGGTCGTGCATGTCCTGCTTCTCGCCGTTTTTCGCTTTGAAGGGGCTCGGGTCCCTGGCCCCGGCCAGCACCCGGTCGCCCAGGCGCTTGAGCGCGCCGTTGTTCTCGGGACGCACATCGACGCCGTTGGCCTGGGCGAAGCTGGCAATCATCGCCAGCGGCGGCAGGGCATAGTTGTGGTAGGCCAGGGCGCGTTGCTTGCGCTTGAGCTCGTTGGGCAAGAAGCCCTGGGCGTCGACCTGGTTGGCGGCTACCCGGTACTCCTTGATCGACCAGTCGAACAGGTCGCGGCGGTCAGTGACCACGGCCGTGGCCATCACCGACCAGGCGGCCCAGTAGGAGTGGTTGTTGATTTTCTCCAGCGGCAGGCCGCTCCAGTCCTTGACCACCTGGTCGGCCAGGCGCGCGAACCATTTCTCGATCAGTTCGGCGTCCTGCTGGTGTGCGGCCAGGGGCTGGGACCTGGAGAACTTCAGGTGCAGCCAGGACGAACTGAGGCTGCCCAGGGCCCATTTGCGCATGGACTTGCCGGTGTGGTTGTAGTCGGTGGACATCAACGCATCGGCGCGGGCCCAGGCACCCAGCCATTCGAGGGTGCAGTCCAACTGCTGCGGGCGGCCATCGCGCATGTACTGCATGACCTGCTGGCTGACGCCGCGCTCAAGCGTGGTAATGCTCGCGGTGGAGTCGCGGAAGGCCTTTTCCGAGGCCTTGTTCAGGGTCGCGCGAGCGCCGTCCGAGCCTTCGTACTTGCTGCGAAACAACAGCTTGCCGGTATATGGCTTGGGAATGGCCTCGCACCGGTAGCCGCCGGAGCCGCTCTTGAGTTTCTCGATGCCGGCGTAGTAGCCCTGGGGCGGAACCAGCCCGGCGGCCTGGGCGACCGGGCCGAACAGGGCCAGGGCGAGCAGGGCGGGGGCGGCAACTTTGCTCATGTGCATGGTGTACCTCACAAACCGGCCTGTGCGGTATGCCGCGCAGTGCCAGGAATTTGGTTGCGTTTGCAGAGCGTGGCCTCGACTTTCTGGCTGCCGCTTTGCGGCCCCTGGAGCTCCACGGCGAGCAGGGTCTGGCTGGCCCAGTCTTCGTCCTCGCGCAGTTGGAAGGCGAAGCGGCCGTCGGTGTCGGAGGTTTCCGGTTTCTCGATCTTCACGTCTTCATGGCGACCATTGAGGTACCACAGGGTGGCCTGCAGCACCTTGACCGAGGTGTCTTCGAAACGGATGTCCAGTTGGTGGCGGCCATTGACCAGGTCCTTGATCACGCCACCCTTGCCGTTGACCATCAGCTCGTTCTTGCCGGGCTTGAGGGTGGTGCTGGCCTTCATCAGCGCAGGCTTGCCTTCACAGCCGTTGTCGACCAGGGCGAGCATCTGCCGCCAGATGGTTTCCTGGTCCAGGCGGTAGAGCGGCGAGAACTCCCAGATGAGAATCTTCGGCGGGCTGTTCTGGAATTCATCGCTGCCCAGGTACTGGATCATCGAGCCTTCCAGGCCGCCACCGGGGAAGGCGACGTTGAGCACGTCGGCGCCGATGTACTGCTCGAGAAAGCCCGAGAAGTTGTAGTTCTTGCCGCTGTGGCTGGTGCCGACCAGGGTGATCTGCGGGTTGCCGGCGTCGCCGAACAGGTCGCCGCCGCCACTCTCGCCCTTGGGTTCGGTGATGAACTGGTCCATGTACTGCACCGCGTAGCTGGTGCCGCACAGTTGGCCGGCGACGTTGTGCAGCGTGCCGGTCTTGCCCATGCGCCCGGACTTGTGGCTCTCGAACTCACGCCGGGGGATGCCTGCGAACGCCGGCATCTTGTGCACGGTGTCGGCGACGATCTTCGCCGCCCGCTCGGCGCCGTAGGGCGTCCAGTGCTGGTCGCCACGGAAGTAGAAATCCTTGCCCTGGTCGGCGGCGGCCAGTTGCTCGTTGGTCAGCGGCGAGAGATCGGGCACGTTGTAGCCCATCTTGCTGAAGCGCCCGAGCATGGCCTGGTAGTTGCCCAGGGCCTTGGCGTAGTTGAAGGCAGCCTTGTCGGCCGGGTTGAGCATGTTGCGGTTCACCAGGCCACGGGTCGGCTGGTAGACGATCACCAGTTCCACGCCCCTGGCCTTGAAGGCATCGTGCAGTTGCTGCAGGCGGCGGTAGCCGGCCGGGGTGGTGTCGAATTCGGTGCGCAGGTCTTCGCGGGTACGGAACAGCCAGTCGCCCTGGGCCTGTACCAGGGTGGTGAAGTTCTGCTGGTAGCGGGTGGTGTAGCGGCTGGCGTCATGGGCTTCGGGACACAGCTGGCAGCAGGGCTCGGCGGTAAAGCTCGGCGCCTGTACTTCAGCGGCACGGGCCGCATTGCCGGTCGCCAGCAGGGCGGCACTGAGGCCAAGCAGTTTCATCAGGTGTGGGGTCATGTAGGCTTCCTCAATCCGCCATTTCGGTCTGGCGTTCGACCGGGTCGATCAGTACCGCTTTGCGCTGGCGCACCATCAGGTCGAGGATCTCGTCCTGACGCTCACCCAGCACACCGGAGAAGCTGATGCCGTTGGCCTTGCTCGGCGCCAGCATCGAGACCCGGTACAGCTCGACGCTCAGGGGCGAGTCGATCGACAGCGGGCCGCTGCCATTGGCCGCCAGCTCGCCGCCGACCACGATCAGCGAGACCTTGGTGTCGAACGGGTCCAGGGCGATGTCGCGGTCGGTATCGGACAGGTCTTTGATGTGCCCGTAGACACCCACCAGGCCGTTGGCCATGGCGACGTTTTCATACAGGCGGATGTTCACGCTGTTGCGCACGCGAATGCCGTGGCGACGGTTGTTGATCAGCTTGTTGCCCCAGATCAGGTTGTCGCCGCTTTCGTACAGGGTGATGCCGTCGGTGTGGTTGCGGTAGATCTCGTTGTAGGCGATCAGGTTGTTGACGCTGTTACGGTCGATCACCACGCCCGAGAGCTTGTTGTCGAAGCTCTTGTTGTTGATGATCCAGCTGTCGTTGACCTCGCGGGAGACGATGATCCCGTGCTTCTTCTTGGTCCCGTAGACGGTGTTGCCGGCGATGATCAGCCGGTGCGAACGGTCGTGGGGGTCGATGCCGTAGACGATGTTGTCGCGGTAGGTGCTGTCCTTGACCACGAAGTCGCTGGTCTCATAGCAGTAGAAGCCGTACCACATGTCGCTGAATTCAGAGCCGATGATCCAGCCGGTGGGTTCCGGGCGGCCCATCTGCTTGGCCATGTTCGGCGTGTACTGGGAAATGCTCACACCGTAGGACTTGGACTTGGCGTAGCCGAAGCTGGCCATCTTGCTGTTGACGATGTAGGTCTGGGTGCCACCCCAGGACAGCAGGAACGGGCGGAACTCCTTGGGCGAGCGGAAGGTGGCCGGACCGTTGTCCTTCTCGCGCCAGCCGGTCACTTTACTGTCGGTGACGAACAGCTTGCCGTCGTTGACGATGAACGAACCGCCCTCCTGGGACAGGCGCAGCTCCTTGACCTTGGCGTCGATCTCCAGCACGCCCTTTTGCCCGACCACGATCGGCAGGCGCGCCAGGTAAACCCCTGGCGCGGTTTCGCTCAGGTACTGCCGGGGCACGTGCTTGCTCAGTTCAGTGAAGTCGACATGGCCGTCATCGATGAAGATCGCCTGGGGAATGCCGTGCTGGCGCGCCACCCATTCGGCCATCTTGTTGTCGCCACCGATGAACTCCTTGAGGGCGTTTTCCTGCAGCATGCGCCGCACCGAGACCTTGCCCTTGCGGGTGCGCTCGATCTTTTTCTGCACGGCCTGGGCGGTGTAGCCCGACAGGTCCGGCAGGGTCGGTGCGGGGATCTGCAGCGGCTCGATCGGCGCGCTGCTGACTGTGTAGGTCTTGGCCTGCTGCAGCCCTTTGGCGAGCGGCGCCGACGCCTGGCTGTTGGCCAGGGCGATGCTGCTGGCCAGCAACAGGGTGCCGGCCAGCAGGCGCTGCAGGGTGTTCGATTGAAGGCTCATATCAGTGCACTCCAGGCATCAGAAGTGCCAGACCACGTCGACGAACGCGCGGTGCATGTACGAGTCCGCTTCCTTGCCGTAGGCGTCGCCCGGCTTGAACACGCCGGCACGCAAGCGCACCAGCGCCGACGGCTCGTCGATCGACTGGCTCAAGGAGGCTGGCAGCAGGCCCTGCTTGAAGTACTTGGTGACCACGACGTCCATTTCCTGGCCCAGGTCTTTCTCGCCCTGGATCAGCGGACGGTTGATGCCGTTGTCGTCGACCACGGCATTGATGCCGCTGCTGCCAATGTTCTGGTCGCCATCGACGCGCCAGAACTTGTGGTAGATCAGGCTGGCGTCGTAGTCGTCGCGCAACTGCCAGGAGGTGAACAGGGTGGCGGCCTGCAGGTTGCCCAGTTCGCCTCGGAAGGCCTCGCCGAATCGGTGCACGCGCGAGCGGGTACCGGTGAAGTTGGAGCGGTTGCTCTCAAGGCCGGTTTGCTCGTAGTTGCCCGAACCGTCGCTGCCACCGCCGCCACTGCCGCGGGCGTAGGCGGCGCCGACCTGCCAGTTGGGGTCCAGGCGCAGGCGGATGCCCAGGTCCGTGGCCCAGGCGTTGACATCGCCGCTCTGCTTGCCGGTGGCCACTTGCTCGCTGTTGACGGTGGTGGTGTTGAGGCTGTCGCGGTCGCCGGTCAGCCAGGTCACGCTGCCCCAGTAGTTGACGCGGTTCTGGTTGCGCCAGTTGTAGGCGTCGCTGTTGGCCTCAAGACCCAGCCAGGTGAGGTCGCCGGTGCGGGTCTTGTCCAGGGTGTCGACGGTCTCGCCAGGGCTTTTCAGGTTGCCGTTGTCGTGCGTGTGGTGGGCGCGCAGGCCGACCCAGTGACCGGGCGTCCATTGGGTGGCGACATCGCCGTAGACGTGCAGGCGGTCCTTGTCTTCCGGGGCCAGTTCGGTGAGGTCGGTGCGGTATTCGCTGAAGCGCTCGGCCACGCCCAGATTGGCGCGCAGCAGGGTGGTGTCGAAGGTCCAGTTCAGCGCTTCGATATTGGTGTCGCGCCACATGCCGTCTTCATTGCGCAGGCGCTGGCGACCGAAGCGCAGTTGCTCGCCCGGGTAGGCGGTCAGGCCACTGTAACCGACCCAGAACTCACGCATGGCCAGGTAGCTCTTGTCGGCTTCGCGACCATCGGCGCTGCCGTTGTCGGACTCGGCCTCATCGCCCGACTGGCGCAGGGTATCGGTCTCGATGATGTCGGTGGCGGCCACCGCCTGGCCCATGGCAAAGGCGCTCCAGTTGCCGCGCTCGCCATAGACCCAGGGGCGCAGGTCCAGGCCCAGGCCGTTGACGTCGCCGCCGGAGCGGGTGCCCAGGTCGCGGTCGTCTTCGGATTGGCCGGTGATCTTCACGTCCAGGCCGAAGTTCTTTTCGGCCGTCATGGCCGCCAGGGTCGGGCACGACCAGAGCAGGGCGAAGCCCAGGCCTACACCTGCTTTCATCCACGGATTGAGTGTCATAGGGAGTCCTCGCCTTGTTCGGGTTGTTGCACGGCGTGCAGGGCCAGGGCGCCGGGGCCGGGGCCCATGGCGCCACGGGCCTGGCGTTCCTGTTGCAGCAGGCGCTGGCCCTGGGCTTTCTGCGCCGGGGTGAGTTGTTGGTCGAGCTGTTCGGCCAGGGCCCGCGACTGGTCGCTGGGGTTGGCTTGTGCCAGCTGGATGAAGACCCAGGCGTTGACCAGGTCCTGGCGGATGCCGTGGCCTTCACTGAACAGCTGGGCCAGGGCGTAGTCGGCGCTGAGCTGGCCACCGCGGGCGGCGCTGAGCAGGTGGTCGACGGCTTTTTGCGGGTCGACACTGCCCAGGTAGCCACGGCGATAGAGCTGGCCCAGGTAGTAATGGGCGCTGATTTCACCGGCGCTGGCGGCGCTTTGAAGGTGCGTCTGGGCCTTGCTTGCATCGGCCGGCACGCTCTTGCCTTCGTAGTAGAGGCGACCGAGCAGCAGTTCGGCGCGCGGTTGTTCGGCGGCGCGGCCCTTGTCGATGTAGGCCATCAACTGATCGGTGTCGCCCAGTTCCGGGAAGTCGTAGAGCAGTTGCGCCAGGCTGACCCAGGACCCCGGGTTGACCGGGGCCACCTGTTCGAGCAGGGCCTGGGCGGTTTTCTCATCGGTCTGGCCCAGGCTGCGGTCGGCCAGTACGCGGGCGACACTGTCGACCCGGGTAGCGGGGATAACGCCGCGCTGGTAGGCGCTCTTTACCTGTTCGATCAACGCAGCCTGTTGTTCGGGCTGGGCGCGTTTCTGGTAGACGGTGGCCAGTTCGACGTAGCAGATATCGGTGCTGGCCAGGGCGGCCTTGCAGATCCGCTCGACCTCATCCAGGTGCTGGTCGTAGGTGCCCTGGGTGCGGTACAGCAGCACCTGGGCCAGACCCGCCTCGGGGTAACCGGCGGTGCGCCACTGGTCGATCTGCTGCTGGGCGTTGGTGCGGGGGAAACTCTGCGGGTACTGCAGGTAGAGCATGGCCAGCGGAATCAGGGTGTTGCCCTCGCCATTGGCGAAGGCCTTCTTCAGCAGGGTTTCGGCTTCCTGGCGCTCGGCGTCGGTGGCCTGCGGTTTGGCCGCCAGCAAGCGGCCCAGGCGTGCCTGGGCGCGAGGCGAGATATCGGCGGCGGCGCGGTAGGTGGCTTCGGCTTCCTTGAGCTTGGCCGGGTCGCGGGTTTCCACCTGGATATCGGCCAGGCCGACCTGGGCTTCGCTGTAACCGAGGTCGGCGAGTTGCCGGTAGTTCTGTTCGGCCAGGGCGGTGTCACCGCGCTTGAGTGCTTCGTTGGCCAGGCGCTGGTCGGGCAGGCCGGCGCAACCGGCCAGTGCCACAGCCAGGGCCAGTCCGCAGAAAGCCAGGGCATGGCGTGATGACAGCGGATCTTGTGGGAGCTGGCGAAGCCTGCGATCGAGCGCACGGCGGTCGAGGGCCTCATCGCCGGCGATGCCGGCTCCCACAGAGTGGTTGGTGATATTCATGGGCAGATCCTCTTAGAGCCCACGGGCCACGGCTTTGTCGATCAGCCAGTCCAGCGACGGGCCACGATTGCTGTCCACCGCCACCGGGCGACCGGCCAGTTCGCTGGGCAGGGCTTCATCCGGCGTGATCTGCACGCGAATGTCCGAGGACAGGTCGGCGCTGTTCAGGCTGGTGCTGCTGACGATCTGGCCGCTGCGGCGCTCGTCGTCGCCGGCGACGGTGAAGTGCACGCGGGTGCCGGGTTTGACGTCGTCGAACTGGCGGTAGCTGAAGCGCGCTTCAACCGAAGCGGTGGTGGTGCGTGGGATCAGTTGGAAGATCACCTGGCCCTTGCTGGCGTACTGGCCGTCGTCCACCAGCTGGCGGGCGACGACGCAATCGCAGGGGCTGGTCAGGGTGCCGCTCAACTGCTTGCCGAACAGTTCCTCGACCTTGGCCGGCTCAAGCTGTTGGTCCTCCAGATGGCCCTTGAGCATGTCCAGCATGCTGGTGCTGAAGGAGGCCAGCGGCGCGCCCTTGAGCACATTGCCGCCGTTCTCCACCAGGCTCTGCACCGTGCCGTCGCGAGGCATGGTGACGTTGGTGGTCGGCACGCTGACCACGCCGGCCTGGGCATGGCTGACGAAGTACAGGCCGTAGACCGACTTGGCGATGAAGCCGAACGCCGCCACCCCGACCACGAACACGCCGAGGCTGAAGGTCACTGCGCGCAGGCGGCCCAGGGCACTCAGGCCGCCGCCGGCGTCCTTGTGCTTGCGCGCCTTGGTGAAGTTGTCGCGCTGCAGGGTGCTCAGCACATCGCCCATGGTGATCAGCTCGCCGGACAGGTGCGAGGTGATGATGTGGCGCAACGTGGCGATGTCGCGGGGTTCAAGCTTCTGGAACTGCACGCCGGTGCGGCCGCTGGAGGGGTCGAAGGAGCGCACCTGGAACTCGATGTCCATGGCCAGGCCGAGTTTGTCGACGGTGAACTGCAGGCGACCGCGCAGCACTTCGCCGACCTTCAACGGGTGCTTGGCATGGAAGCTCAGGCCCCCGGCAGACAGGTCGTCGACCTTCACTTCCAGGGTTTCGCGGCTGGCCCCCAGGTACCGCAACTTGGCCGGGATGCGCACCCGGGCGTGCTGGCGCTGGGCTTCGGACTCATGCACGACATTGACGTTCACGGCGGTATTCATGGCGATTTGTTCCTGTTTAATCCAATCGGTTTCCGGCTCACACGACCATGAACAGCACAGCAACGAAGATGCTGGCCGCCGAGAAGGTCATGGTCCGGGAGGACCAGGTGTTGAACCATTGTTGAAAGCTGGCGAGGTCGCGTTTGAGGGCAGTGGGCTGGCGGGTCCAGGACTGCTTGTCGAGGCGGAAGAACACGTAGATCTTCATGATCGCGCCGACGATCTGGTTGTAATAAAGAATCAGCGGATAGGCCGGGCCGATGTTGTGGCCCGAGCACAGCAGCATGATGGTCAGGATCAGGCGGGTGATGCCGATCCACAGCAGGTACACCAGCAGGAACGCCGGGCCGAACTTGAGGCTGGCGATCACCGCGACGGTCAGGCCCAGCAGGCTGGTCCACATCGACACGCGCTGGTCGAACAGCACCACACTGGTGAACAGGCCCAGGCGGCGGATACCCAGGCCCAGGGCCCGGGAGTTCTGCCGAAGGTTGTTGCCGTACCAGCGGTACATCAGCTTGCGACTGGCCTTGATGAAGCTCTTTTCCGGCGGGTGCTCGACCGTGTTGATCGCCGCATCCGGCACGTAGAAGGTGTCGTAGCCCAGGCGCATGAGGCTGAACCAGCTGGACTTGTCGTCACCGGTGAGGAACTTGAAGCGCCCCAGGCGCCAGTGTTGCAGCGAGTCGTTCTCGACGTCCTTGATGAACTCGGGGTTGGTCACCACCGCGGCGCGGAACACCGACATGCGCCCGGTCATGGTCAGCACGCGCTTGGACAGGGCCATGGAGCACATGTTGATGTGGCGTTGGGCGAAGCGCAGCTTGTGCCATTCGCTCATGATGTAACCGCCGCGCACTTCGCAGAACTCGTTGGTGGTCAGGCCGCCGACATTGGCGAACAGCTTGAACCAGGGCACGGTCTTGCGCACCACGCCTTCGCCGAGCACGGTGTCGCCGTCGATCACCGCTACCACGGCGTTCTCGTCGGGCAGGTGGCGGGAGATGGCGCGAAAGCCATAGGCCAGGCCGTCACGCTTGCCGGTGCCGGCAATGCGCACGAAGTCCAGGGTTACGTGGTCTGGCGGATTGAATTTTTCCCAGAGGCTTTTCACCAGTAGCTCGTCGGACATTTCCACCAGCGAGCAGACCACTGTGGTCGGGTAACCGCAGTCGATCGCCTCGCGGATCACCGAGCTGTAGACCTGGGCGGTGGTCAGGGCATCGATGCGAAAACTGGTGACCATCAGGTACACATGCGACGGGTCCGCGGCGCTGCCCAGCTTGCGCACCTTGCGCCGCAGCAGCGGGTAGACCACGTAGAGAAACAGCATGCCGCGCACGAAGTGCGTGGCACCCATGGAATAGCGCCAGATGCCGACGGCGCCGACGAGGAAGATGAAGTCCTTCGAGTCGGGGTCGAAAATGGAGTTGGGCAAAGCCAGGGCGATCAACATGAGCAGGCTCACGTAGAACAGCCAACCGGCGACCTGAAGCAGGCCGTGCTTGAGCCTTTGCATGTTCTGCATCCGTATCCAGTAGGGGGAGGTGGTGCGCGGAGCCCGAAGGCCCCGCGCCTGCCGGCTTACCAGCAGATACCTTCGGTGCGGCTGGCCGGGGAGGTGGCCTTGCTCATGAAGCCAACCAGGTCGATGACCTGCTTGCCTTCAGGGACTTGCTGGGCGAGGGCGCGGAACTTCTCGTCGCGGTTGCCCAGCACGATCACATCGGCGTGGTGGATGACCTGGTCGAAGTCGGCATTGAGCAGCGACGAGACGTGCGGGATCTTCGACTCGATGTAATCCTTGTTGGCCCCATGGACACGGGCGTACTCGACGTTGCTGTCGTAGATGTTCAACTCGTAGCCCTTGCCGATCAGGCGTTCGGCCAGTTCCACCAGGGGGCTTTCACGCAGGTCGTCGGTGCCGGCCTTGAAGCTCAGGCCGAGCAGGGCGATCTTGCGCTTGTCGTGGCTTTCGATGATGTCGAAGGCGTTCTGCACCTGGGACTCGTTGCTGGTCATCAGTGAGTTGAGCAGCGGCGCCTTCACATCCAGGCTGCTGGCACGGTAGGTCAGAGCGCGCACGTCCTTGGGCAGGCACGAGCCGCCGAAGGCGAAGCCTGGACGCATGTAGTACTGCGACAGGTTCAGGGTCTTGTCCTGGCAGACCACGTCCATCACGTCGCGGCCATCGACGCCGACGGCCTTGGCGATGTTGCCGATCTCGTTGGCGAAGGTCACTTTGGCTGCGTGCCAGACGTTGCAGGTGTACTTGATCATTTCGGCCACTTCGATGGCTTTGCGGATGATCGGCGCATCGAGTTCTTCGTACAGCGATTGCAGGACATCACCGCTGGCCGTGTCCAGCTCGCCGATGACAGTCATCGGTGGTTGGTCGTAGTCCTTGATCGCGGTGCTCTCGCGCAGGAACTCCGGGTTGACCGCAACGCCGAAATCGACGCCGGCTTTCTTCCCCGAGCAGTCTTCGAGGATCGGGATGACCACGTTCTTCACGGTGCCCGGCAGTACGGTGCTGCGTACCACGATGGTGTGGCGGCTGGCTTTTTCGCGCAGTACCAGGCCGATTTCGCGGCACACCGACTCGATGTACTCAAGGCCCAGGTCGCCGTTTTTCTTGCTCGGCGTACCGACGCAGATCATCGACAGGTCGCTGTCGCGGATGGCGGCGGCAAAGTCGGTGGTGCCGCGCAGGCGGCCGCTGGCGATACCCTGCTGCAGGAGGGCTTCAAGCCCGGGTTCGACAATGGGCGACTTGCCCTGGTTGATCAGGTCGATCTTGGTCCTGGACA
This sequence comes from Pseudomonas sp. NPDC090755, assembly GCF_044769005.1. Classification (NCBI taxonomy): domain Bacteria; kingdom Pseudomonadati; phylum Pseudomonadota; class Gammaproteobacteria; order Pseudomonadales; family Pseudomonadaceae; genus Pseudomonas; species Pseudomonas sp. NPDC090755. The sequence continues at coordinate 52,819 of NZ_JBIVXC010000007.1, forward strand.
CATCCACGCCAATCACTTCATGACCCCGTGCGGACAGGCAGCCTGCACAGACTGCACCTACATAACCCAAACCAAAGATGCTGATACGCATCGCTTTCACCTCATGTGTTTATCATGCCGGCTCAACTAGCAGAGCCAGGCCGGGTTGATTAACCAGCAATGTCTGGGCGAGCGGAGTTGTGGCAAAAAGATGTCACTTCACCGGGCGCAGGCATATAAATGTGGAGTGCGAAATACGCTGCACTCAAAATTGGCAGTTAATATCCAATAACTAATGGCGTGCCCTTTACTGCAGCCGTCTTTATTGCAGACCGGTGCTCCGGCACTGCAGTGCTTGCTCTTTCAAGTGGATAAAATCCTTTGAAATCAACCACTAGGACGATTCTGTCGGGCGCGTATCTCCTGGGTTCGACTGGGCTTCAGTCGTCGATACTCAAGTCAAAAGTTGCTGGGTGCACACCAGTTGTGCAGTTCCAGCAGTGTTGTAGGTCATCTCTCACACTGGGCTGGAGAATCGTTACGGGTGCTATGAGCGATGGGCGAGGGGATAAGTTCCGAGGGTGGTTCGGCGTCTGTGGAAGTTTTTTAAATATTTTTTAAAGTGCCACTACTTCCACTTTGATAGCACCGGGTAGTTTCATCCCTGTATATAAAGGGCGAACTCGGGGAGGGATATTTATGTGCCAGTATCGAAAAATATTTTTCGAAATTCGTCAAAAAATTGCGAGCGGGGATATGGCGTTTTGCAATGAACGAGGGCGTGGCGGATTTTTGGCGTCAGCGTTTTGTTGCTTGTTCGGGCCTCATCGCCGGCGCTGCCGGCTCCCACAATCGGTACTGCCCAACTTCTGGGGGCAGTTCAGACCTGTGGGAGCTGGCGAAGCCTGCGATCGGGGCGCAAGGCAGCCCCGGGCTCTTACTCCTGCGGATGGTCGCGCAGGAACACCAGGTTGTCCGGCTTCGACAGCTCGGCACTGTAGTAGTAGCCCTGCACATCGAACTGCTTGAGCTGCTCGGGATCGTTGATGCGCTCCTGGATCACGAAGCGGCTCATCATCCCGCGGGCTTTCTTGGCGTAGAAGCTGATGATCTTGTACTGGCCGTTCTTGAAGTCGCGAAACTCCGTGTTGATGATCCGCCCCTTCAGGGCGCTGCGCTTGACCGCGCTGAAATACTCATTGCTGGCCAGGTTCAACAGCAGGTCGTCGCCCTGGTCGGCCAGGGCCTGGTTCAGCCATTCGCTGATGCGCGTGCCCCAGAAGGCGTACAGGTCCTTGCCGCGGGCGTTTGCAAGCTTGGTGCCCATTTCCAGGCGGTAGGGCTGCATCAGGTCCAGCGGGCGCAGCAGGCCGTACAGGCCCGAGAGCATGCGCAGGTGCTCCTGGGCGTAGCTGAAGTCGTCCTCGCTGAGGCTTTGGGCATCGAGACCGGTGTACACATCACCCTTGAACGCCAGCAGGGCCTGCTTGGCGTTGTCCGGGGTGAAAGCCGGGGTCCAGCTGCCGAAGCGGGCGGCGTTGAGGCCGGCGAGCTTGTCGGAGAGGTGCATCAACTCGCTGATCTGCGCCGGCGACAGCTCGCGCAACTGCACGATCAGCTCCTGGGAGTCGTCCAGGTACTGCGGCTGGGTGTAGCGCTGGGTCACGGGCGGGGTGTCGTAGTCGAGGGTCTTGGCGGGGGAAATCACCGTCAGCATCGGTCGGGCTCCTGAAATCGTGGAGCGATTCTACGGGGCGGGGGCTGTGATCTCCAGCTATGACATCGATAGCCACAGACCATCCCGACGCTTGACGCTATAGTGCGCGGCGAGCAAACCGGGGAGCCCGATCGTGCGCATTGCCTTTGTACTTCTGAGCGGACTGCTGAGTCTTGCCGCCCACGCCGCGCCGCTGCCGCTGGCGACGTTCGACCGTAGCCACTGGCCGGAGCAACTCGACAGCCCGGCGCTGTTCGATGTCGCCTCGCGGGCCGAGATCCTCGGTTTTGCCCACGCCCTGCAGGCCAGCGAGGCGCTGGACGAACCGACCCTGGCCGCACGCCTGGGGCTGCGCCAGATCAACCTGGCCTCGATCAACCAGGTGCGCCAGCGGCTGTGGCGGCAACTGTGGCGCAACTATGACCTGGCCCAGCAGAGCTGCGACCAGGATGCCTCGTTTTGCTATGCCATCGACGGCCAGGCCGAACTGCGCCAGCAGGCGGTGAAGTTCGCGGTGGCCGGTGACTCCTTCTACGCCGGCTGGTCCGGGCCTGCCAGCGAGTTCCACGTGCTGTACCTCAATGAACTGCTGCGCAAGGCCGCGCTGTTCCCGCAGACCGCCAGCGAGGTCGAACGCTATTCGGATCAGGAACGCAGCGGCGATGAGCTCAACGACCGGCTGTTCATGCTGACCTTCGACGCGGGGCCGGGGGCGGTCGGCAGCAGCACCGATGCACTGACCGACTACCTGCGCCGGCAAAAGCTTGCGGCCACCTTCTTCGTGCTCGGCAACAGCCTGCAGACGCGTCGCGACAAGACTTCGCTGGCCGATCTGCGCACGCTCTATCAAGGCCAGTGCGTGGGCATCCAGGGTTGGCAGTACCGCTCCCACGGACAGTGGCTAGACTGGCAGGACTCGGTGCTGCGCAGCCAGGCGCGGGTCCAGGCGGATCTGCCCGAGCAGTATGTGCCGCTGTTCAGACCGCCTTATGGCCAGCGTCGGGCCGACAGCCAGGGGTTCTTCGCCCGCCAGGGATTGCAGGTGGTGCTGTGGAACATCGATGCCCAGGACCAGGGCGCGTTGAGTGCCGAACAGTCGGCGCAGCGGGTGCTGACCCTGATGCTGCTCTGGCGACGCGGGGTGATCCAGTTTCATGACGCCCAACCCAAGGCGCAGGAGGCGGTGGCCTGGTTGCTCAAGCGCACGGCGCAGACGGGGATAGGGTGGGAAGATTGCCGGCATTTTGCCGGAAAAAGCTGAAATACCGACAGGAAAGGGCGCTCAGAAAGAAACAGTTACATGCATTTTACAGGGCCTGATTTATGACTGTAGCGGTGCATTGGCCCTGCGCCAAGGGCTATTTGTCCTGGCGAAAAATAAACTTCAAAAATGCGTAAAAATGCTTTTTTCGGTCATGGGTTTTGCGGTATCAAGAAGACAGACCGCCGAACCCTGCAGCACAGGTGGCGTCACTGGGCACCCTGTCTGTGGGAGCTTCCCGACCGTAACGACGCGGTACCCGGGGAGAACGGCGGCCACTTCTCGGCGCAGCACCGCTTTGGTAGTGCGTCGTCAGGCCCCGACAAAGGTGACCGAGTATGGATGACCAAGGACGCACCACTTCCTCCCACAAGCCAATCCTGTATGTGCTCGATACCAATGTACTGATCCACGATCCCAACGCCTTGCTCAATTTCGAGGAGCACCACGTCGCCATACCGATGACGGTGCTGGAGGAGCTCGACAAACTCAAGACCGGCAAGCACACCGTCGCCGCCGAATGCCGCCAGGCCATCCGCCTGATCGACCAGACCCTGGGCGATGCCTCGCCTGCCGATGTCGAGCAGGGCGTGCCGATCCAGCGGGGCAAGAGCGGGCCCAAGGGCTTGCTGTCGATCCTGATGAGCCCGCGCAACGAACCCCACCGCCTGCTGCCGGAAACGCTGAACGACAACATCATCATCAACCAGTTGCTTGAGCTGCGTAGCCGGCGCAAGGACCTGGACGTGGTGCTGGTGACCAAAGACATCAACATGCGCCTCAAGGCCCGCGCCTGCGGGATCGCGGCCGAGGACTACAGTACCGACCAACTGGTTGACGACGTTTCCCTGCTGTCCAAGGGCTATCACAGCGTGACGGGGTCGTTCTGGGACCGGGTCAGCAAGGTCGAGACCCGCCAGGATCACGGTCGCACCTGGCATCGGGTGCAAATGATCGACAACCTGCCGGCAGTGCACATCAATGAGTTCATCATCGACGAACAGGGCTTCGTCGGCTGGATCAAGGGCATCAAGGAAGACGAACTGCTGCTGCTCGACCTGCACCAGGAACCGCTGTTGCACCAGGAAGCCTGGGGCCTGAAGCCGCGTGACATCCACCAGAGCCTGGCGCTGTTCGCCCTGCTCGATCCGGACATCCACCTGGTCAACCTGACCGGCGCCGCCGGTTCCGGCAAGACCATCCTGGCCCTGGCCGCGGCCATCGAGCAGACCATGGTCAGCAAGCGCTACCGGCGCATCATCGCCACCCGCAGCGTGCAGGGGCTGGACCAGGAGATCGGCTTCCTGCCGGGCACCGAGGCGGAAAAAATGGAGCCCTGGCTCGGGGCGATCACCGACAACCTCGAAGCCTTGCACATGGATGATGAAAGCACCCATGGCAGCGTCGACTACATCCTCGAACGCGTACCGCTGCAATTCAAATCCCTGAACTACATCCGCGGTCGCAGCTTCCAGCAGAGCCTGATCCTGATCGACGAATGCCAGAACCTCACCCCGCACCAGATGAAAACCATCATCACCCGTGCCGGCGCCGGTTCCAAGGTGATCTGCCTGGGTAACCTGGCGCAGATCGACACGCCCTACCTGTCCGCCACCAGCTCGGGCCTGACCTACCTGACCGAGCGCTTCAAGGACTTCCCCAACGGCGTGCACATCACCCTGCAGGGCGTGCCGCGTTCGATCCTGGCCGAATACGCCGAATCGCACCTGTAACCACCAGTCACCGGGCGGCCTGGCCGCCCGGTTTTTTCGCTGCGAAAACCTGACCCTTGGGTTTACACTCTGTGCTCCCTTCACAGGAGCAGAGCTGTGCTGACTCATCTCGATTCCCAAGGTCGGGCCAATATGGTCGACGTCACTGAAAAAGCCGTGACGGCGCGCGAGGCCGTGGCCGAAGCGCGGGTGCGCATGCTCCCGCAAACCCTGCAAATGATTGTCGACGGCGAGCACCCCAAGGGGGATGTGTTTGCGGTGGCGCGTATTGCCGGTATCCAGGCGGCGAAGAAAACCAGCGACCTGATCCCGCTGTGCCACCCGCTGATGCTCACCAGCGTCAAGGTCGAGCTCAGTGCCGAAGGCAGCGACACCGTGCATATCGTTGCGCGTTGCAAGCTGGCCGGACAGACCGGGGTGGAAATGGAAGCCCTGACCGCCGCCAGCGTCGCCGCGTTGACCCTGTACGATATGTGCAAGGCGGTGGACAAGGGCATGGTCATCGAACAGGTGCGTCTGCTGGAAAAGACCGGTGGCAAGAGCGGTCACTACAAGGTGGAGGGGGAATGAAGGTCAAGGTCATGTATTTCGCCCGCTATCGCGAACAGCTGGGGCTCGACAGCGAGCGTCTTGACGGCAGCTTTGCCGTGCTCGACGACGTGCGCCAGGCCCTGGTGGCCAAGGGTGGGCACTATGCGGTGTTGGCCGAGCAGAATCTGATGTGCGCACGTAACGAAGAGCTGTGCAGGCTCGATGAAGCGCTGGAAGAAGGCGATGAGATTGCATTCTTCCCCCCCGTGACCGGAGGTTGAGTATGGCTGTACGCGTCCAGGAAGCGGCATTCGATCCAGGCACCGAGGTCAACGCCATGCACGCTGCCAACGTCGGCGTGGGTGCGGTGGTCAGCTTTGTCGGCTATGTACGTGATTTCAACGATGGCCTGGAAGTGGCGGGGATGTTCCTCGAGCACTATCCGGGCATGACCGAGAAGGCCTTGCACAAGATCGTGGTCGAGGCTGAGCAGCGCTGGCCGCTGCTTAAGGTCGAGGTGCTGCACCGTATCGGTGCGCTGGAACCTGGCGAGCCGATCGTGTTCGTCGGCGTGGCCAGCGCCCATCGCCAGGCGGCGTTCGACGCCTGCAATTTCATCATGGACTACCTCAAGACCCGGGCGCCGTTCTGGAAGAAGGAGCAGACCGCAGCGGGGGCTCGCTGGGTCGAGGGCAAGCAGAGCGATGAGGACGCGGCGGGGCGTTGGTAATTGACCTGCTCCTTGTGGGAGCTGGCGAAGCCTGCGATCGAGCGCAACGCGCTCGCAATCCTTGGGTTGTGTCAGTGCCGACCTCTCGCCGGCTACGCCAGCTCCCACAGTTCTCACAGGCCTGCCCATGGCCTCGAATTCCGCTGTTGAGTTTTCGTACAGAAAAGTCCAGTATGGACTCACAAGTACAAAGCGCCTTGCCTTCCTTTTCTTCTGTCTTGCAACACACCTCCAATAACGAGCGAGAGAGACCCTCATGAAGAAGTCCACCCTGATCAGCGGTCTGGTCCTGAGCCTCCTGGCCAGCAGCAATCTGTTCGCCGCCGAGAAAACCTTGCGTATTGGCATCGAAGCCGCCTACCCACCCTTTGCCTCGAAAACCGACAAGGGCGAGATCGTCGGCTTCGACTACGACATCGGCAATGCCTTGTGCGCGCAGATGAAGGTCAAGTGCGAGTGGAAAGAGGTGGAGTTCGACGGTCTGATTCCTTCGCTGAAGGTGAAGAAGATCGACGCCGCGCTGTCGTCGATGACCATCAACGACGACCGCAAGAAGTCGGTGGATTTCACCCACAAGTACTACTTCACCTCGTCGCGGCTGGTGATGAAGAAGGGCGCGGTGGTCGATGACCAGTACGCCAGCCTCAAGGGCAAGACCGTGGGCGTGCAGCGTGCGACCACCACCGACCGCTACGCCACTGAAGTGATGGAGCCAAAGGGCATCACCATCAAGCGCTACAGCAACAACGAGGAAATCTACATGGACCTGGCGTCCGGGCGTGTGGATGCGATCTTCGCCGATACCATCCCGCTGGATGACTTCCTGTCCATGCCGCGGGGCGCCGACTACGCGTTCGTCGGCCCGGAGCTCAAGGACCCGAAATACGTCGGTGAAGGCGCCGGGATCGCCGTACGCAAGGGCAATACCGAGCTGGTCACCCAGCTGAACAAGGCCATCGATGACATTCGCGCCAATGGCGAATACCAGAAGATCCAGTCCAAGTATTTCAAATCGGACATCTACGGCGACTGATCACCCGGCTCAAGGCCTGAATCCCTTTCAGGCCTTGAGTTCCTTCAAGTGCTTGTACACCGTTGCCCGCCCCATCCCCAGCACATTGGCCACGTAGTTGGCCGCACTCTTGCCCTTGAACGCGCCTTCGGCGTGCAGGGCCAGTACCAACTCGCGCTTGTGGTCGCGGGTCAATACATTCAGGCTCAACTGGCGCTGGCGCAGCCAGCTGTTGAGGAAGGTATTGATGCGTTCCTGCCAGTCGTCGCGAAACAGCGCATCGGGCTGAGGAATCAGGCGGTTGGGCGACAGGAACAGCTCCAGGGCCGCCCGGGCGCTTTCGAACAGGGAAATGTTCAGGTTGATGCACAGCACCGCCAGCGGCTTGCCGGCGCCGTCGCGCAGCACCGTGCTCAGCGAGCGGATCTTCTGCCCATCCCAGTTGAGCTTTTCGTAGGGGCCGATGTTGGTTTCCTCGCTGCCGGTCTCGAGCATGTCCTCCAGTGCCGCATCGTCACCGATCTCGCGCTTGGACAGGTTATTGGCGATGTAGTCGATCTTCTGGCTGCGCAGGTCATGCAGCACCACCTCGGCGTGGGGGAAGAACAGGGTGGCGATGGCATCGGCGATGGCCCGGTAGTTGTCCAGGGCAGGATCGGGGCGGGTTAGCGACATTCAGGCAGCTCCAGGCGGTGTCAGCGCCCTTGTTTCAAGGGCGCTGCGAGTGTGCCGCAATCGCGGCGGTGCGTCATCCTTGAAGTCGGCGGGGCGAGAGCGCCTCGGCGGTCAGGCCGAAGCCTTCGAGGTGCTCGCCCAGCGCCTGGCCGCGCACCAGGGCGGCGCTGGCCTGGCCCATGGCCGGCGAGGTCTGGATGCCGTAGCCGCCTTGCGCCGCGACCCAGAACAGGCCGGGCACCTGCGGGTCGAAACCGGCCACCAGGTCGCCGTCGCTGACAAAGCTGCGCAAGCCGGCCCAGGTGCGGGTCGGGCGGCGAATGCTCAGGGTGGTGGCTTCTTCGATCTGGTAGATGCCCATGGCGATGTCCAGCTCCTCGGCCTGCACGTCATGGGGCTCGACCGGGTCGGCGTTGGCCGGCGAGCCGAGCAGCATGCCGGCGTCGGGCTTCATGTAGAACGACTCGTCGAGGCTCACCAGCATCGGCCAGGCATGGCTGTCGATGCCTTCGGGGCCGGCAAAGATAAAGGCGGCGCGGCGCTTGGGTTGCAGACCCAGGGGCTGGGCACCTGCCAATGCGCCGAGCTGGTCGGCCCAGGCACCGGCGGCGTTGATCAGTACCGGTGCGCTGAAGCTGCCACGGTTGGTATGCACCAGCCAGTGGCCATTGGCATCGCGCTCCAGGCGCTGCACTTCGCAATCGCTGTGCACTTCGCCCTGCTGGCGGCGGATGCCGCGCAGGTAGCCCTGGTGCAGGGCGTCGGTGTCGATGTCACTGGCGCTCGGGTCATACAGCGCGCCGTGTACTTTCTCGCGACGCAGCACCGGCAGGCGCGCACAGGCCTGGTCGGCGTCGAGCAGCTCAACCTGGGGTACGCAGGCCTTGGCGCTCTGGTACTGGCGCTGCAGCTCTTGTGGGTCGCCCGTGAAGTCAACGGTCATTTCCCCGCGTGGGGTCAGCAGGGGGTGCTCGGCAAAGCCTGCCGGCGGGTGATCGAAGAAATCGCGGCTGGCCAGGGTCAGGGCGCGCACCTGGGGCGTGCCGTAGGCGGCGGTGTAGAGCGCCGCCGAACGACCGGTGGAGTGATAGCCAGGTTGCGCTTCGCGTTCGAGCAGCAGTACCCGGCCATGGGCCGCCAGCCAGTAGCCGGTGGAGGCGCCGGCGATGCCGGCACCGATGATGATGTAGTCAGCCTGTTGCATGAATCTCTCCTCAGCGGTCGCGCTGCAGTTGGTACAGCGCATTGGCCAGGGCAATGTCTTCGAGCCCCAGGCCAATGGAGCGGAAGAAGGCGTGGCGCTGGTAGCTCGGTGCTGGCGCCTGGTCGCTGAGCAGTTGCGCGAGGTCGCCGACGATCGCCTCGGGCTGCCAGCCGTGCTGTTCGGCGGCAATGCGCATTTCACCGGCGCTACCCGGGGTGGTTACCCGGTAGTCGCAATACACATCCATTTCGCCCAGGCAGGCGGGCGGAATCTCGTGGGCGCGCACGGCATTGGTGCTGATCGAGGTGATCAGCGCCGGCTTGCTCAAGGTGCGCGGGTCGATGACCGGCTTCGGTGAGGAGGTGCACAGCAGGATCACGTCGGCATCGACGGTCGCCTGGTCGAGGCTGTCAGTGAGGGCCAGGCGCGGGTCGAGGTCGAGCAGGGCCTGGCGCTGTTCGTCGCTGTGCTGGGCCAGGTTCGCCGAGAACAGGCGGATGTCGTGCCAGTCGCGCAGGCTGCGGATGTAGTGCAGGTGGGCGCGGGCAATCGGACCGCTGCCGATCACGCACAGGCGCCGGGCGCTGGTCGGGGCCAGGCTGTCGACGGCCACGGCGGTGGCGGCGGCGGTGCGGGCAGTGGTCAGCTCGCCCGCGTCGCACAGCAGCAGCGGCTGGCCGCTGTCCATGGACATCAGCAGGGTCCAGGCGGTCACCAGCGGGCCCTGTTCGCGAACGATGTAGGGCGAGGTCTTCAAGCCATAGACACGCTCGTTGGCCAGCACACCGCCATAGTTGATGAAATCGCCCTGGCCCTGGGGAAACTCCACCAGTTGCTGGGGCGGTTGCACCGCTTGCCCGGCGGCCAGGTCGCGGAACAGGTTGCGCAGGATCTGCGGTACATCCACCTGGGCGAGCAGTTGGCGGGCGTGCTGTTGATCGAGGACGATTGGCGCGGACATGCGAAGCTCCAAATGAACTATTTTGTCTATTATGGACTTTTTGTTTATTTGGGCAATATCAGGCGGTCCGAAAATGCAAAAAGCATCGCGGGGCAAGCCCGCTCCCACCCAGGTACGGTGGGAGCGGACTTGCCCCGCGATGCCTTTATAGAGCGTCCAGCGATCAGTGATGCTTGCGCGGTACCGATTTGAGCAGTTCGGTCGGCGGCATCTCGCAGCTGATCTTGCGGCCCAGCAGTGCTTCGATGGCCGGCAGCTGGTAGGAGTCGTCCTCGCCGGCAAAGCTGATCGACACACCGCTGGTGCCGGCGCGACCGGTACGACCGATACGGTGCACGTAGTCGTCCGGATCTTCCGGCAGGGTGAAGTTGATCACGTGGCTGATACCGTCGATGTGAATGCCGCGACCGGCCACGTCGGTGGCGACCAGCACGGTGATGCGACCTTCGCGGAAGTTCTCCAGGGTCTTGATGCGCTTGTGCTGGGGCACGTCGCCCGACAGCTGGGCGGCGTTGACGCCGTCGCGCACCAGGCGTTCCTCGATGCGCCGCACTTCATCCTTGCGGTTGGCGAAGACGATTACCCGTTCCCACTTGTTCCCGGTCACCAGGTTGTACAGCAGCTTGTACTTGTCGCTGCCGGCCACGGCATAGACGTGCTGCTCGACCGTTTCGCTGGCGACGTTCTCAGGCTCGATCTCGACGATGGCGGGGTCGGTGGTCCACTGCTTGGCCAGGTTCATCACGTCGTCGGTGAAGGTGGCGGAGAACAGCAGGGTCTGGCGTTCACTCTTGGGTGGGGTCTGGCGGATGATCTGCCGTACCTGGGGGATGAAGCCCATGTCGAGCATGCGGTCGGCTTCGTCCAGCACCAGCACCTCGACCATGTCCAGGTGGGCTTCGCCGCGCTGGTTGAAGTCCAGCAGGCGGCCTGGCGTTGCCACCAGGATGTCGCAGTGGCGGGCTTCGAGGGCCTTGAGTTGCTTGTCGAAGTCCATGCCGCCGACGAAGGTCATCACGTTCAGGCCGGTGTACTTGGTCAGCGCCGCGGCGTCCTTGGCGATCTGCACCACCAGCTCGCGGGTCGGGGCGATGATCAGCGCCCGTGGCTCGCCCATGTAGCGCTCTTTGGGGGGTGGGGTCTGCTGCAGCTGGGAGATGATCGAGATCAGGAAGGCCGCGGTCTTGCCGGTGCCGGTCTGGGCCCGGCCGATGGCGTCCTTGCCACGCAGGGTATAGCCCAGCACCTGGGCCTGGATCGGCGTGCAGTACGGGAAGCCCAGGTCGTGGATCGCATGCATCAGCTCAGGCGAGAGCTTGAAGTCATGGAACCGGGTCTTGCCTTCCTGGGGCTCGACCACGAAATCTTCCAGCTTCCAGGTGGAGGCTGCGGGTTTTGGCTTGCGCTCCCGGCGCGGCTTGGCCTCGGCAGGCTTTTCGGCGGGTGCCGGGCTGGCGGCCTCGGTCTGGGCGGTGAGCGGGGCAGCCGGGGCAGGGGGCTGGGCCGGCGCCGGGGTCACGGGGGCAGCGGCTTCGGGGGCGAGTTGCTCAACCTCGCTCTTGCCGAACATCTTCTTGAGTGCTTTGAGCACGGTCATCTCATCAATTGGTTAAGGAATGTACGCCGGGCAGTGTAAAGCAAGATTCGGGCGCGGCGTAGTGGATTGCACCGACAACTACAGCGCGGCCTTCAGCGCAATTGCTGGCTCAGCCAGTTGTAGATGTCCTGGATCTCCTCTTGCAGCACTTCGTGCTCCATGGGGTATTCCTGCCAGCTGGCGTCGACACCCCAGCGCTTGAGGTATTCGAACGCGGTGCGGCCCATGGACGGGATCACTACCGGGTCATGCACGCCGTGCAGGCACAGGGCCTTGGTGCGTTGCTGGCAGGCGGTCAGTTGGGTGCCGTCGGCAAAGGTCGGTGCGTAGGTCGACAAGGCCAGTACGCCGCCCAGGGCTTCCTGCCACTTTATATAGGCAGTGTGCAGCACCACCGCGCCGCCTTGCGAGAAGCCGGCCAGGAAGATCCGCGAGAGGCTGATGCCCTTGGCCTGCTCGGCCTTGATCAGGGCGATGACCTGGTCGGCCGAGGCTTCGAGCTGGTCCTGATCGATGGCCCGCGCCGGGGTCATGGCCTTGATGTCGTACCAACTGGGCATTTCGTACCCACCGTTGATGGTAACAGGGCGGGTTGGCGCTTGTGGCATGACGAAGCGGGTACTCAGCAGGCCGCTCTGCAGGGCCTCGGCCACCGGCAGGAAGTCGTAGCGATCGGCCCCCAGGCCATGCAACCAGATGACACAGGCATCAGCGGTGTTTTGTGGTTCGAGAATCAGCGGGTTGGTCATGACTGCTCCGAAAGAGTGCGCGCGTAGTTGATCGAGTGCATGAAAACAAGGCGCGTGGGGTGAAACAAAGAAAAAGATGTCGCACGGCTGAATGTTTATTACTTGACGTGCACTGAAACGCTTAAGCCTGTGACTGTGGTACGCGCTTTGCTATGAAAATTCTGACGCGAGGTTGCACGTTTTTGACGGTAACACCTTTAGCGATTCCCAAGGCTGTCACAGAACAGCGCATTGCGCCAATTGACCCAAAAACAAGCCAACACGGGTCGGATGCGCCTCATAAGGGTGCGGTGCAATTCCGGCTCAATACAACAAGAGCAAAACTGGAGGTTTGAATGAAGATGTTGAAATCCACCCTGGCAGTGGTTACCGCTGCTACCGCACTGGGTATCAGTGGTCTGGCACAGGCGGGCGCAACCCTGGATGCGGTACAGAAGAAGGGATTCGTCCAGTGTGGTGTCAGCGACGGCCTCCCGGGCTTCTCGGTACCGGATGCCAAGGGCACCATCGTCGGCATCGACGCAGACGTCTGCCGCGCGGTGGCCGCAGCGGTATTCGGCGATGCCACGAAGGTCAAGTTCAGCCAGCTCAACGCCAAGGAGCGCTTCACTGCGCTGCAGTCCGGTGAAGTCGACGTGCTGTCGCGCAACACCACCTGGACCAGCTCCCGCGACGCCGGCATGGGCCTGGTGTTCGCCGGTGTTACCTACTACGACGGCATCGGTTTCCTGGTCAACAAGAAGCTGGGCGTGTCCAGCGCCAAGGAGCTCGACGGCGCCACCATCTGCATCCAGGCCGGTACCACCACCGAACTCAACGTCTCCGACTACTTCCGCGCCAATGGCCTGAAGTACACCCCGATCACCTTCGACACCTCCGACGAAAGCGCCAAGTCGCTGGAATCCGGCCGCTGCGACGTGCTGACCTCCGACAAGTCGCAGCTGTACGCACAGCGCTCCAAGCTGGCCGCCCCGGCCGACTATGTAGTACTGCCGGAAACCATTTCCAAGGAGCCGCTGGGCCCAGTGGTACGTAAAGGCGATGAAGAGTGGTTCAGCATCGTCAAGTGGACCCTGTTCGCCATGCTCAATGCCGAAGAAATGGGCATCAACTCGAAGAACGTCGAAGCTGAAGCAAAAGCCACCAAGAACCCTGACGTGGCCCGTATGCTCGGCGCCGACGGCGAATACGGCAAGGACCTGAAACTGCCGAAGGACTGGGTGGTGAAGATCGTCAAGCAGGTCGGCAACTACGGTGAGGTCTTCGAGAAGAACCTCGGCAAGGAGACCCCACTGCAGATCGACCGTGGTCTGAACGCCCTGTGGAACAACGGCGGCATCCAGTACGCACCACCTGTGCGTTGATGGCTGCACCTGCGGCGGCAATGGGCCGCCGCAGGTTGTTCGACACCCTTTTCTCCGGGGCATTACATGCAAAATCAAATCGGCGCACCCAAGGGGCTATCCCTGAGCGATCCACGTGTGCGTGCGTGGTTGTTCCAGATCATCACCGTGGTCGCGGTGGTCGCTCTGGGCTGGTACCTGTTCCACAACACCCAGACCAACCTGCAACACCGGGGTATCACCTCGGGCTTCGACTTTCTCGAGCGCAGCGCCGGCTTCGGCATCGCCCAGCACCTGATCCCCTACACCGAGCAGGACAGCTATGCCCGGGTATTCGTCATCGGCCTGCTCAACACCTTGCTGGTGACCTTTATCGGCATCGTCCTGGCGACCCTGCTGGGGTTCATCATCGGTGTGGCGCGACTGTCACCGAACTGGATGATCAACAAGCTGGCCACGGTGTATGTCGAGACTTTCCGTAACATCCCACCGCTACTGCAGATCCTGTTCTGGTACTTCGCGGTGTTCCTGACCCTGCCGGGACCGCGGGGCAGTATCAACATCAACGACGCCTTCTTTATCAGCAACCGGGGCCTGAACATGCCCGGTGCTTCCGTGGCCGAAGGATTCTGGCCATTCGTCGTCAGCCTGGTGCTGGCCATCCTTGCCATTGTGGTGATGGTGCGCCTGGCCAACCGGCGCTTCGAGGCCACCGGCGAGCCGTTCCACAAGTTCTGGGTCGGCCTGTTCCTGTTCTTCGGTATTCCGGCGCTGTGCGTGCTGCTGTTCGGCAGCCCCCTGCACTGGGAAATGCCGCAGCTCAAGGGCTTCAACTTCGTCGGTGGCTGGGTGCTGATCCCCGAGCTGCTGGCCCTGACCCTGGCCCTGACCATCTACACCGCGGCGTTCATCGCCGAGATCGTGCGTTCGGGCATCCGTTCGGTCAGCCACGGCCAGACCGAAGCCGCTCGTTCCCTGGGACTGCGTGAGGGCCCGACGCTGCGCAAGGTGATCATTCCCCAGGCGCTGCGCGTGATCATCCCGCCGCTGACCAGCCAGTACCTGAACCTGGCGAAGAACTCTTCGCTGGCGGCCGGTATCGGCTATCCGGAAATGGTCTCGCTGTTCGCCGGTACCGTGCTCAACCAGACCGGTCAGGCCATCGAGGTGATCGCCATCACCATGAGCGTCTACCTGGCCATCAGCATCAGCATTTCGCTGCTGATGAACTGGTACAACAAGCGCATTGCGCTGATCGAGCGGTGAGGACACGCGCATGACTTCCCATGTATTCAAACCCGATATGCCGCCACCGGTGAAAACCGTCGGCGTGCTGGCCTGGATGCGCAGCAACCTGTTCTCCAGCTGGCTCAACACCCTGCTGACGCTGTTTGCCCTGTACCTGGTGTGGCTGATCGTGCCGCCGCTGCTGCAGTGGTCGGTCTTCGACGCCAACTGGGTCGGCACCACCCGGGCCGACTGCACCAAGGAAGGCGCCTGCTGGGTGTTCATCCAGCAGCGCTTCGGCCAGTTCATGTACGGTTACTACCCGACCGAACTGCGCTGGCGGGTCGACCTGACCGTGTGGCTGGCGGTGATC
Source organism: Pseudomonas sp. NPDC090755 (assembly GCF_044769005.1). Taxonomy (NCBI): domain Bacteria; kingdom Pseudomonadati; phylum Pseudomonadota; class Gammaproteobacteria; order Pseudomonadales; family Pseudomonadaceae; genus Pseudomonas; species Pseudomonas sp. NPDC090755. Next base: position 67,911 of record NZ_JBIVXC010000007.1, read on the forward strand.
GGCGCGGCGCCGCTGTTCGTCTCGCGCTTCCCGCGCAAGGCGATCTACGGCCTGTGCTTCCTGGTGGCTTACCCGATCGTTGCCTACACCTTGCTGCATGGCGGCTTGCTGGGCCTGACCACGGTACCGACCAGCCAGTGGGGCGGCCTGATGCTGACCCTGGTAATCGCCACCGTAGGCATCGTCGGCGCCTTGCCACTGGGCATCCTGCTGGCGTTGGGGCGGCGTTCGAACATGCCGGCGGTGAAGGTAGTCTGCGTGACCTTCATCGAATTCTGGCGTGGCGTGCCGTTGATCACGGTGCTGTTCATGTCGTCGGTGATGCTGCCGCTGTTCCTGCCCGAGGGCATGAGCTTCGACAAACTGCTGCGGGCGATGATCGGGGTGATCCTGTTCCAGTCGGCCTATATCGCCGAAGTGGTACGCGGCGGCCTGCAGGCCATTCCCAAGGGCCAGTACGAGGCAGCTGCAGCCATGGGCCTGGGTTACTGGCGGGCGATGGGCCTGGTGATCCTGCCGCAAGCCCTGAAGCTGGTGATCCCCGGCATCGTCAACACCTTCATTGCCCTGTTCAAGGACACGAGCCTGGTGATCATCATCGGCCTGTTCGACCTGCTCAACAGCGTCAAGCAAGCTGCTGCCGACCCCACCTGGCTGGGCATGGCGACCGAGGGCTACGTATTCGCCGCCCTGGTTTTCTGGATTTTCTGTTTCGGTATGTCCCGCTACTCCATGCATCTGGAGCGCAAGCTGGACACAGGCCACAAGCGTTAGGAGTGTTCCCATGAGTGAAGCGATCAAACAGCCTGTGAGCCCTGAAGGCATTATTCAGATGCAGGGCGTGAACAAGTGGTACGGCCAGTTCCACGTGCTCAAGGACATCAACCTGAATGTGCGCCAGGGCGAGCGTATCGTTCTGTGCGGGCCCTCGGGTTCGGGCAAGTCCACCACCATCCGCTGCCTCAACCGCCTGGAAGAGCACCAGCAGGGCCGCATCGTGGTCGATGGCGTGGAGCTGACCAACGACCTCAAGCAGATCGAAGCGATCCGCCGAGAAGTCGGCATGGTGTTCCAGCAT
>NZ_JBIVXC010000007.1:68998-249027 GCF_044769005.1 Pseudomonas sp. NPDC090755
GTGACATCGTGGTCGACGGCACCTCGATCGCCGATCCCAAGACCAACCTGCCCAAGCTGCGCTCGCGGGTCGGCATGGTGTTCCAGCATTTCAACCTGTTCCCGCACCTGACCATCCTGCAGAACTGCACCCTGGCGCCGATGTGGGTGCGCAAGATGCCCAAGCGCAAGGCCGAGGAAATCGCCATGCATTACCTTGAGCGGGTGCGCATTCCCGAGCAGGCGAACAAGTACCCGGGGCAACTGTCCGGTGGTCAGCAGCAGCGGGTGGCGATTGCCCGCGCGCTGTGCATGAAGCCGAAGATCATGCTGTTCGACGAGCCGACCTCGGCGCTCGATCCGGAAATGGTCAAGGAAGTGCTCGACACCATGGTCAGCCTGGCTGAAGACGGCATGACCATGCTTTGCGTGACCCACGAAATGGGCTTTGCCCGGACCGTGGCGAACCGGGTGATCTTCATGGACAAGGGGGAGATCGTCGAGCAGGCAGCGCCGGACGACTTCTTCGACCGGCCGCAGAACGAGCGGACCAAGCTGTTCCTGAGCCAGATCCTGCACTGATACCATCGCGGGGCAAGCCCGCTCCTACGGACCTGTAGGAGCGGGCTTGCCCCGCGATGCCTTTAAACCAATCAGTTTTCTTCCTTGGCTGCGGGTGCCGGCGGTGGACGCAAGCCGATCTCGGCAGTCAGCTTGAGCTCCTTGCCGTTGCGAATGACCTGGATCGCCACCTTGTCGTTGGGCTTGATCCGCGCCACCTGGTTCATCGAGCGACGGCCATCGCCGGCCGGTTCGCCGTTGATGCTGAGGATCACATCACCCAGCTGCAGGCCGGCCTTCTGCGCCGGACCATCACGGAAAATCCCCGCCACCACGATCCCCGGACGGCCCTGCATGCCGAACGACTCGGCCAATTCCTGGCTGAGCGGCTGCACTTCGATGCCCAGCCAGCCACGAATCACCTGGCCATGTTCGATGATCGACTTCATCACCTCCAGCGCCAGCTTGGTGGGAATGGCGAAGCCGATGCCCTGGGAACCACCGGACTTGGAGAAGATCGCCGTGTTGATGCCGGTCAGGTTGCCGTTGGCATCCACCAGTGCGCCACCGGAGTTGCCCGGGTTGATCGCCGCATCGGTCTGGATGAAGTCTTCATAGTTGTTCAGGCCCAGCTGGTTACGGCCGGTGGCGCTGATGATGCCCATGGTCACGGTCTGGCCGACGCCGAAGGGGTTGCCGATGGCCAGGGCGACGTCGCCGATGTGGATGTTGTCGGAACGGCCGATGGTGATCGACGGCAGGTTCTTCAGGTCGATCTTGAGGACGGCCAGGTCGGTTTCCGGGTCGCTGCCGATGACCCGTGCCAGGGTCTCGCGGCCATCCTTGAGCGCTACCACGATCTGGTCGGCACCGGAGGTCACGTGGTTGTTGGTCAGCAGGTAGCCTTCCGGGCTCATGATCACCGCCGAGCCCAGGCTCGACTCCCAGCGCCGCTGCTTGGGCAGGTTGTCACCGAAGAAGCGGCGGAACTGCGGGTCTTCGAACAGCGGGTGGGCGGTCTTGTTGACCACCTTGGTGGTGTACAGGTTGGCCACCGCCGGGGCGGCATTGCTGACCGCGTCGGCATAGGACACCGGGCCCTGCATGATCCGCGTGGTTTGCGGCGCCTGCTGCAGGTTGACGTCCTGGCTGGGCAGGCCGACCCACTGCGGGAATCGCTGGATGATCAGCAGGGCGATCAACACGCCGACCAGCAGCGGCCAGCCAAAGTAACGCAAAGCCTTGAACATTGAACGAATCCTGGGAGTTGGCAGAGGGCCGTGGACAGCTGGGAGCGTGAAAGCGCGCGATCATACTGTGGCAAGGCTCCTGCTGGAACTGCCACAGCACCACGAAGGCCAACGTCGGATACCCCCAGGCAACTGCCGTCGGTTTCCCCAAACCCGGCGACGGCCCATAATGGCAGCCATTATACGGGGCCTTGTGCCGCGCTGAACCTGATTTGAGGAGTCTTTTCATGGCTGTTGCCCTGAGCACCCTGGTCGAGGAAGCCGAACGCTACCTTGGCAGCGCAAAAATCCAGGATTACTGCCCCAACGGCCTGCAGGTGGAAGGTCGTCCGCAGGTGACCCGCATCGTCAGCGGCGTCACCGCCAGCCAGGCGTTGCTCGATGCTGCGGTCGAAGCCGAGGCCGACCTGGTGCTGGTGCACCACGGTTACTTCTGGAAGGGCGAAAATCCCTGCATCACCGGCATGAAGCAGCGCCGGCTCAAGACCCTGCTCAAGAACGACCTGAGCCTGCTGGCCTACCACCTGCCGCTGGACCTGCATCCGGAAGTCGGTAACAACGTACAACTGGCCCGCCAGCTCGATATCACCGTGGAAGGGCCGCTGGATCCGGACAATCCGCGGGTCGTCGGCCTGGTCGGCTCGCTGGCTGAACCGATGTCGGCACGCGACTTCGCCCGCAAGGTGCAAGAGGTGATGGGGCGCGAGCCGCTGGTGATCGAAGGCGAGCAGGTGATTCGCCGGGTCGGCTGGTGCACCGGAGGCGGCCAGGGTTACATCGACCAGGCGATTGCCGCCGGTGTCGACCTGTTCCTCAGCGGCGAAGCATCCGAGCAGACCTTCCACAGCGCCCGGGAAAACGGCATCAGCTTCATCGCCGCCGGTCACCATGCTACCGAACGTTACGGCGTCCAGGCCCTGGGTGATTACCTGGCCCGGCGCTTTGCCCTGGAACACCTGTTCATCGATTGCCCGAACCCGATCTGAGGCTCAAACGGCAGGGCATATTCTTATACTGTTTCGTTCTAGTTGGACGTCTAAATAGAATCGAGTGCTGTGATACAGTGACCCGCTCGAACACGGCCCGCTGGCCGTCCATAAGATCGTATTTCCGTGAGTAGCCATGGTCGACAAACTGACGCATTTGAAACAGTTGGAGGCGGAGAGCATCCACATCATTCGTGAGGTGGCCGCCGAGTTCGATAACCCGGTGATGCTGTACTCGATCGGCAAGGACTCGGCCGTGATGCTGCACCTGGCACGCAAGGCCTTCTTCCCGGGCAAACTGCCGTTTCCGGTGATGCACGTCGACACCCAGTGGAAATTCCAGGAGATGTACAGCTTCCGCGACAAGATGGTCGAGGAAATGGGCCTGGAGCTGATCACTCACGTCAACCCCGAGGGTGTTGCCCAGGGCATCAACCCCTTCACCCATGGCAGCGCCAAGCACACCGACATCATGAAGACCGAGGGCCTGAAGCAGGCACTCGACAAGCATGGTTTCGATGCCGCCTTCGGTGGTGCCCGCCGCGACGAAGAAAAGTCCCGGGCCAAGGAACGCGTCTACTCGTTCCGCGACAGCAAGCACCGCTGGGACCCGAAGAACCAGCGTCCGGAGCTGTGGAACGTCTACAACGGCAAGGTCAACAAGGGCGAATCGATTCGTGTCTTCCCCCTGTCGAACTGGACCGAGCTGGACATCTGGCAGTACATCTACCTCGAAGGCATCCCGATCGTGCCGCTGTACTTCGCTGCCGAGCGTGACGTGATCGAGAAGAACGGCACCCTGATCATGATCGATGACGAGCGCATCCTCGAGCACCTCTCGGATGAAGAAAAGTCCCGCATCGTCAAGAAGAAAGTGCGTTTCCGTACCCTTGGTTGCTACCCGTTGACGGGCGCTGTCGAGTCTGAGGCCCAAACCCTGACCGACATCATTCAGGAAATGCTCCTGACGCGCACTTCCGAGCGCCAGGGCCGTGTCATCGATCACGATGGCGCCGGCTCCATGGAAGACAAAAAACGTCAGGGCTATTTCTAAGTTAGGGTCTCTTCATGTCGCATCAATCTGATCTGATCAGCGAGGACATCCTCGCTTACCTGGCCCAGCACGAACGTAAAGAGCTGCTGCGCTTCCTTACCTGCGGTAACGTCGACGACGGCAAGAGCACCCTGATCGGGCGCCTGCTGCACGACTCGAAGATGATCTACGAAGACCATCTGGAAGCCATCACCCGCGACTCGAAGAAAGTCGGTACCACCGGTGACGATATCGATCTGGCACTGCTGGTCGATGGCCTGCAGGCCGAGCGCGAGCAGGGCATCACCATCGATGTGGCCTACCGCTACTTCTCCACCGCCAAGCGCAAGTTCATCATCGCCGACACCCCGGGCCACGAGCAGTACACCCGCAACATGGCCACCGGCGCGTCCACCTGCGACCTGGCGATCATCCTGGTCGATGCCCGCTACGGCGTGCAGACCCAGACCCGCCGGCACAGCTACATCGCTTCGCTGCTGGGCATCAAGCACATCGTCGTTGCGGTCAACAAGATGGACCTCAAGGGCTTCGACGAAGGCGTGTTCGAAAGCATCAAGGCCGACTACCTGCAGTTCGCCGAAGCCATCAACATGGCCCCGAGCAGCCTGCACTTCGTGCCGATGTCGGCGCTCAAGGGCGACAACGTGGTCAACCGCAGCGAGCGTTCGCCGTGGTACACCGGCCCTGCGCTGATGGAAATCCTCGAAACCGTCGAAGTGGCCGCCGACCGCAACTTCACCGACCTGCGTTTCCCGGTGCAGTACGTCAACCGTCCGAACCTGAACTTCCGCGGCTTTGCCGGCACCCTGGCCAGCGGCGTGGTGCACAAGGGCGACGAGATCGTCGTGCTGCCGTCGGGCAAGAGCAGTCGGGTCAAATCCATCGTCACCTTCGAAGGTGAGCTGGAGAACGCAGGCCCCGGCCAGGCCGTGACCCTGACCATGGAAGACGAGATCGACATCTCCCGTGGCGACCTGCTGGTGCATGCCGACAACGTGCCGCAGGTAGCCGACCAGTTCGACGCCATGCTGGTATGGATGGCCGAAGAGCCGATGTTGCCGGGCAAGAAATACGACATCAAGCGGGCCACCAGCTACGTGCCGGGCTCGATCGCCAGCATCACCCACAAGGTCGATGTGAACACCCTGGAGCAGGGCGCCGCCAGTGCCTTGCAACTGAACGAGATCGGCAAGGTCAAGGTCAGCCTCGACGCACCGATCGCCCTGGACGGCTATGACAGCAACCGCACTACCGGTGCCTTCATCGTCATCGACCGCCTGACAAACGGCACCGTCGGCGCCGGCATGATCATCGCGCCGCCGGTGGTGCCGCACGGCACCGTTGGCCAGCATGGCAAGCTGGCTCATGTGGACACTGAAGAGCGTGCCCTGCGCTTCGGCCAGCAACCGGCCACCGTACTGTTCAGCGGCCTGTCGGGCGCTGGCAAGAGCACCCTGGCCTACGCCGTTGAGCGCAAGCTGTTCGACATGGGCCGTGCGGTCTATGTGCTCGATGGCCAGAACCTGCGCCACGACCTGAACAAGGGCCTGCCTCAGGACCGTGCCGGACGTACCGAGAACTGGCGTCGTGCCGCCCATGTGGCGCGTCAGTTCAACGAAGCCGGTCTGCTGACCCTGGCGGCCTTCGTCGCCCCGGATGCCGAAGGCCGCGAACAGGCCAAGGCCCTGATCGGCAAGGAGCGCCTGCTCACCGTCTACGTCCAGGCATCGCCGCTGGCCTGTCGCGAGCGTGACCCGCAGGGCCTGTATGCCGCCGGCAGCGACAACATCCCGGGTGAAAGCTTCCCGTACGACGTGCCGCTGGATGCGGATCTGGTGATCGACACCCAGAGCGTCAGCCTGGAAGAGGGCGTCAAGCAAGTGCTGGAGTTGCTGCGTAAGCGTGGTGCCATCTAAGCGTTTGGTGTAAACAAGAAGCCCCACTTCGGTGGGGTTTTTTTTGGCCGAAGCAATCGTTTCGCCAGTACATTCTACTAAGAAAGGGCTTGTTTCGCGGCTTAGCTTGCTTGAGCGAGGGGAAGGCTCGTGGAGTAATTTCTGGGTGTCCGAAGTGTGTTGGATATTGTAAGAGGGTTGTGTTTTTATAAATTTTTAATGTTGTGGTGCATATTTATGGTTTTATGGGTTTGGCGGGCAGTACATTGATGTCTCCTACTTGGGTTTGGAGGTGTTAAGTGTCTGTGAATTATGTTGTCTTTCAAAATTCCGGCTCTATGCTTTTGCCAGCCAACCACATGTTATTGCCTGGTCAGTTTTTAATGTCTGAGAATGGTCGATATTATTTGAGGTTGAAATCGGAAGGGGATTTGGTTCTTGAGCAAGACGGCGTACAAGTTTGGGTGGCTAATACTGCTTAGCCGTATAGTACTACCATCCATCGGAGGAAAATGCGTCAGTCGTTGAGTTTTGTGGTGAGTAACTCAGGGTTTTTATATGACCCATCCAGAGGTAGGCTATGGATAGCAGAGAGTACACATACAACGGATAAGTCATATTGGTATAACAATTGTTTGGTCTTGAGGGATGATGGGAATTTAGTGATTCACGATCAGCGCTCAGGTGAAGTCCGCTGGGCTCGAGTTGGCTTTGTACCCGGACGTTTTCCAAAGCCTAAGCCATATAAGGAAATTTTCAATATCAAGGTGTTCGACTGGGATTGGTTTTTTAAGGAGTGATGCGCTTTCCACATTGTTGCATGAATGGGTCCATGTCACATTTGAATTGCCTCTCATTGGCGGCCTCTGGCGGAACGAATTTTCCATTCGAGCAGGCCATTAGCGATAGAATTAGAAGACTTGCCATTATTGCTTTCATCGTTTTTCCTAGGCTCGTGTCTGGAGTTTTAGATGATCTCGCGGCACGAGCGCTAGGTACATACCAATACCTCCTAATGTTATGTAAGGCTATGACTCCACATGTGTAGGATATCTTTGTAGGCGGCGGTGCTTTAGCAAAAAATACGCTTTAAATATGCTTCTCCGACACCGGAATCACCCGCTTCTCCTTCACCGCCTTGAACGAAAAACTCGAATAAATTTCCTTCACCCCCGGCAACGACTGCAGCACTTCCCGCGCGAACTCGCCGAACGACTCCAGGTCCCGCGCCAGGATCTCCAGCAAAAAGTCATAGCGCCCGGAGATGTTGTGGCAGGCCACGATCTCGGGAATCTCCATCAGGCGCTGTTCAAAGGCCCGGGCCATTTCCTTGTTGTGCGAGTCCATCATGATGCTGACGAAGGCCGTCACGCCAAAGCCCAGGGCCTTGGGCGACAGGATGGCCTGGTAGCCGGTGATGTAGCCGCTTTCTTCCAGCAGCTTGACCCGTCGCCAGCAGGGCGAGGTGGTCAGGGCAACGCTGTCGGCCAGTTCGGAAACGGTCAGTCGGGCATTGTCCTGCAAGGCGGCAAGCAGGGCGCGGTCGGTACGGTCGATGGCGGTAGGCATGGTTTGCCCTCCGTGGCCTGGATTCATTGTTTTTTTATCAACAACCCTGGGTAAGGGTGGTCACATTTGGAAAAAATTCAGCACCTCAGTGGCATAAGCTTATAACAAACCACAAGAGGCTGTTGTCATGAGCGGCTCCACCAAGGATTCAGGTTTTGCTACCCGTGCCATCCATCACGGCTATGACCCGCTGGCTCACCAGGGGGCACTGGTTCCCCCGGTCTACCAGACGGCCACCTTCGCTTTTCCTACGGTTGAATACGGCGCGGCCTGCTTTGCCGGGGAAGAGGGTGGATACTTCTACAGCCGCATTTCCAACCCCACCCTGGCGTTGCTGGAGCAACGGATGGCGTCCCTGGAAGGCGGCGAAGCCGGCCTGGCGCTGGCCTCGGGAATGGGCGCGATCACCGCGACGCTATGGACCCTGCTACGACCCGGCGATGAAGTGCTGGTAGGGCGTACCCTCTACGGCTGCACCTTCGCCTTCCTGCACCACGGCATCGGCGAGTTCGGGGTCAAGGTACGGCATGTGGACCTGACTGACCTTGCAGCCGTTGCGGAAGCGATCAGCAGTAAAACCAAGGTCATCTACTTCGAAACCCCGGCCAATCCCAATATGCAGATGGCCGATATCGCCGCCGTGGCCACGCTGGCCCACAAGCACGACATCCATGTGGTGGTCGACAACACCTACTGCACGCCCTACCTGCAGTGCCCGCTGGAACTGGGCGCCGACCTGGTGGTGCATTCGGCAACCAAGTACCTCAGTGGCCACGGCGATATCACTGCCGGCCTGGTCGTAGGACGCAAGACACTGGTGGACCGGATTCGCCTGGAAGGGCTGAAGGACATGACCGGTGCCGTGATGTCGCCCCAGGATGCCGCCTTGCTGATGCGCGGCATGAAAACCCTGAACCTGCGCATGGATCGCCACTGCAGCAATGCCCAGGTCATCGCCGAATTCCTCGAACAGCACCCGTCCGTGGAGTTGATCAACTATCCCGGCCTGCCCAGCTTTCCCCAGTACGAACTGGCCAGACAGCAGATGCGCCTGCCCGGCGGCATGATCGCCTTCGAGCTCAAGGGCGGCATCGCCGCGGGACGGCGTTTCATGAACGCCCTGCAATTGTTCAGCCGTGCCGTCAGTCTGGGCGATGCCGAGTCCCTGGCCCAGCATCCGGCGAGCATGACGCATTCCAGCTATACCCCTGAAGAACGTGCCTGCTACGGCATCTCCGAAGGTCTGGTGCGGCTGTCGGTTGGCCTTGAGGACATCGACGACCTGCTGGCGGATATCGAACAGGCACTGAAGGCCTGCGCCTGAACCCCTCACGGAAGAGGCCAATACGATGGTGGCGATGATGAGCCTTGTGCCTGGCGATGCTGTGCCGCGGCAATTAGGGGACGATCCACAAGACGATAGCGATCCGGGCGAGACCGCCGAATGGCTGGAGGCGCTGGAATCGACCTTGCGCCACTGCGGCCCGGAGCGCGCGCGATTTCTGCTCCAGCAGTTGCAGGCCCATGCGCGCGAGTTGGGCGTGGAGCATGGCGTACAGCCCTTTTCGGCCTATCGCAACAGCTTGTCGGTGGAGCAGCAGGGCGCCTATCCGGGCGACCTGGAACTTGAGGAGCACATCACCAGCATCCTGCGCTGGAACGCCCTGGCCATGGTGGTGCGGGCCAACCACGCCTATGGCGACCTGGGTGGCCATATCGCCAGCTACGCCTCGGCGGCAGAGATCTTCGAGGTCGGCTTTCAACACTTCTTTCGTGGCGACTGCGGCGGCGAGCAGCGCACGGCTGACCTGGTGTACTTCCAGCCGCATTCGGCGCCAGGCATCTATGCACGTGCTTTTCTCGAAGGGCGCCTGAGCGAAGAGCAGCTTGCCAGTTACCGCCAGGAGGTGGCGGGCAAGGGGTTGTGCTCTTATCCACACCCCTGGCTGATGCCGGACTTCTGGCAGTTTCCCACCGGCTCCATGGGTATCGGCCCGATCAATGCCATCTACCAGGCGCGCTTCATGCGTTACTTGCAGCATCGCCAGCTGGCCGACACCGCGCAGCGGCATGTCTGGGGCGTGTTCGGTGATGGCGAAATGGACGAGCCGGAATCCATCGCCGGCCTGACCCTGGCGGCGCGCGAGCAACTGGACAACCTGACCTTCGTGGTCAACTGCAACCTGCAGCGACTGGACGGACCGGTGCGCGGCAACGGCCAGATCATCCAGGAGCTCGAAGCGCTGTTCAGCGGCGCCGGGTGGAATGTGATCAAGGTGCTCTGGGGATCGGAGTGGGACGCGCTGTTCGCCCGCGACACCGAGCATGTGTTGCTGCGCCAGCTGGCGGCTACGCCGGATGGCCAGTTCCAGAACCTGGGTGCCAAGGACGGCACCTATAACCTCGAACACTTTTTCAACCAGCAGCCGGCCTTGCAGAAGCTGGTGGAGCACATGAGTTCGGCCGAGATCAACGCGCTCAAGCGTGGTGGCCACGATTTTCGCAAGTTGTACGCGGCCTTCGCCGCTGCCAGGGCCTGCAAGGGCCGGCCGAGTGTGATCCTGGCCAAGACCAAGAAAGGCTATGGCATGAGTGCGGCGGGCGAGTCGCGGATGACCGCGCACCAGGCCAAGAAACTGGACGTCCAGGCCTTGCTGGCCTTCCGCGACCGCTTCCACCTGCCGCTCAGCGACAGCCAGGTCGAGCAGCTGCAGTTCTATCGCCCAGCCGAAGACAGCCCGGAAATGCGTTATCTGCGCGAGCGTCGAGCGGCCCTTGGCGGCCCCTTGCCGTCGCGGCGCAGTGACGTGCGCCCGATTGCAGTGCCTGCGCTGGCGACCATGGGGGGCTTTGCCCTGCAGGCCGACGGCAAGGAGATGTCCACCACCATGGCGGCGGTGCGCATGCTCGGCGCCTGGCTCAAGGCGCCGGAGCTGGGGGCGCGGGTGGTGCCGATCGTGGCTGACGAGGCCCGCACCTTCGGCATGGCCAGCCTGTTCCGGCAGATTGGAATCTATTCGCCCCAGGGCCAGTGCTACGAGCCCGAGGATGCCGGTTCGTTGCTGTCCTACAAGGAAGCGCGGGACGGGCAGTTGCTGGAGGAGGGCATTACCGAAGCCGGGGCGATTTCTTCCTGGGTGGCGGCGGCAACCTCCTATGCGGTGCATGGCGAGCCGATGCTACCGGTGTACATCTACTACTCGATGTTCGGCTTCCAGCGCGTGGGCGACCTGATCTGGGCGGCGGCCGACCAGCGTGCCCGCGGCCTGTTGCTCGGCGCCACTGCAGGGCGTACCACCCTGGGGGGCGAAGGCTTGCAACACCAGGACGGCTCGAGCCTGGTCATGGCCTCGATGGTGCCCAACTGCCGCGCCTGGGAGCCGTGCTTCGCCGGCGAGCTGGCGGTGATCCTCGAACATGCGGCGCGGCGCATGCTCACCGAGCAACGGGACGAGTTCCACTACGTCGCCGTAATGAACGAAAACTATCCACAACCGTCCCTGCCCGAGCAGGTGCACGAAGAGGTTTTGCGCGGCATGTACCGTTATGTCGAACAGCGCGTGGCAGATGCCAGGGGGAGCGTGCGCCTGCTAGGCTCCGGTGCGATCCTGCGCGAAGTGATTGCAGCCAGTGAGTTGCTGGCGGCCGATTGGCAGGTCGAGAGTGAGGTGTTCAGCGTCACCAGCTTCAGCGAGCTGGCGCGCGAGGCACGGGATATCCAGCGGGCCGGTCGCCTGGGGCAGGACAGTGCGGGCAGCAGTCATGTGCAGCGTTGCCTGGAGGGCAGCACGCCGGTGATTGCCGCCAGCGATTATGTGCGTGCCTGGCCGCAGTTGATTGCCGAGTATGTGCAGGCGCCCTATGTCACCCTGGGTACCGACGGTTTTGGTCGCAGTGACACCCGGCAGCAGCTTCGCCGGTTTTTCGAAGTGGATCGCTACAGTATCGTGCTGGCCAGCCTGCACAGCCTGGTTGGGCAGGGGCGTGTCGAGCAGCAGGTGTTGGGCCGGGCGCTGGAGCGGTATGGTCAGAAAATCACCCAGGCCCCCTGGTACCTGTAGCCGCTGGACCGCAATAAAAAACCCCGCCAATCGGCGGGGTTCGTGTTATCAGCGCTTGAGCCCGTAATGCTCGTCGAGCATGCCCGGCGCGTTGGGCGCCTTCGGTGCGTAGTCGCGTGGCACCTCGGTGTCCCGGGGCGGGGTCAGGCGATCACGCGGGGCCTGGGCGGCTTCCGAATGCAGGGCGGCCAGCAGGCGCTGGCGGGTCAGTTCGTCCAGGGCCAGGCGGTTGGCGCCATCGGCCAGGTGATCCTGGACTTCCTGGTAACTCTGGGTCAGTTTCTTGACCAGCGCAGCCGTACTGTTGAAGTGAGTCACCACCTCATTCTGGTAGCTGTCGAAACGTTCCTGGATATCATCCAGCTGCCGCTGGGTGCTGCTCGGTGCCGCATTGGGCAGCAGGCGGGCGACCAGGAAACCAACGACGACGCCCACGACGAGGGCCAGGGTCGGCAACAACCAAACTAAGAGCGAGAGTTCCACGAGTCCTTCCTCTATAAACGGCTTTGCTTTACGTTAACGGCTCGGACCTGCGCTGTATACCGCGAACGATCGCAAATATCTCAGACAGAATCATTCAGCTAGACGAGTCGACCCTTTCCGAGGTCACGGAGTTTATCCTTGCTTATCCGCGAAACCCCCGTATTCATCGATGGCCCGGTCGGCCAACTGGAAGCCTTGTACCTTGATGTCGCCGACGCTCGCGGCGTGGTGCTGCTGTGCCACCCCAACCCGGTGCAGGGTGGCACCATGACCAACAAGGTGGTGTCGATGTTGCAACGCACCGCCCGCGATGCCGGTTACATTACCTTGCGTTTCAACTACCGGGGCGTCGGCGCCAGTGCCGGCAGCCACGACATGGGCAGCGGCGAAGTGGACGATGCCCAGGCGGCGGCCAACTGGTTGCTGGAAAAGCACCCGCAGTTGCCGTTGACCCTGATGGGCTTCTCGTTCGGCGGTTTTGTCGCGGCCAGCCTTGGCGGACGCCTGGAAGCCAGCGACATCTCGCTCAAGCACCTGTTCATGGTGGCGCCGGCGGTGATGCGCCTCAGGGACCAGGATGCGCTGCCGCAGGCTTGCGCGCTGAGCGTGATCCAGCCGGATACCGACGAAGTGATCGATCCGCAGATCGTCTACGACTGGTCCGACGCACTTGTGCGCCCCCATGAGCTGCTGAAAGTGGCAGAATGCGGACACTTTTTCCATGGCAAGCTCACCGACCTCAAGGATCTGGTGCTGCCGCGCCTTTCGAATTGATACAAGCCTGATAAGCGATTACCCATGACTACGCGCATCCTTACCGGTATCACCACCACGGGCACGCCTCACCTGGGCAACTACGCCGGTGCCATTCGTCCGGCCATCCTCGCCAGCCGCGAGCCGGGTGTCGACTCGTTCTACTTCCTGGCGGACTACCACGCCCTGATCAAGTGCGACGACCCGCAGCGCATCCAGCGCTCGCGCCTGGAAATCGCCGCGACCTGGCTGGCCGGTGGCCTGGATCCTGCGCGCGTGACCTTCTATCGCCAGTCCGACATTCCCGAGATCCCCGAGCTGACCTGGCTGCTGACCTGCGTGGCGGCCAAGGGCCTGCTCAACCGCGCCCACGCCTACAAGGCCTCGGTGGACAAGAACCTGGAGACCGGTGAAGACCCGGATGCCGGTATCAGCATGGGCCTGTACAGCTACCCGGTGCTGATGGCCGCCGACATCCTGATGTTCAACGCCAACAAGGTGCCGGTCGGCCGCGACCAGATCCAGCACGTGGAAATGGCCCGCGACATCGGCCAGCGCTTCAACCACCTGTTCGGCCAGGGCAAGGAATTCTTCGCCATGCCCGAGGCGCTGATCGAGGAAAGCGTGGCGACCCTGCCGGGCCTGGACGGGCGCAAGATGTCCAAGAGCTACGACAACACCATTCCGTTGTTCACCAGCGCCAAGGACATGAAGGATGCGATTTCGCGCATCGTTACCGACTCCCGTGCACCGGGTGAAGCGAAAGATCCGGACAATTCGCACCTGTTCACCTTGTTCCAGGCTTTTGCCACGCCGGCACAAGCCGACGAGTTCCGCAGCGAGCTGCTGCAGGGCCTGGGCTGGGGCGAAGCCAAGCAGCGCCTGTTCCAGCTGCTCGACGGCCAGCTGAGTGAGTCGCGCGAGCGCTATCACCAGCTGATCAGCCGCCCGGGTGACCTGGAAGACATCCTCCTGGCCGGTGCGCAGAAAGCGCGCAAGGTCGCCACCCCGTTCCTCGAGCAACTGCGCGAGGCGGTGGGCCTGCGTTCGTTCCGTGCCGTCGAGCAGGGCGCCGCCCAGGTCAAGAAAAAAGCAGTCAAGGCAGCGCGTTTCGTCAGTTTCCGCGAAGATGACGGCAGCTTCCGCTTCCGCCTGCTGGCAGCCGATGGCGAGCAACTGCTGCTGTCGCGCAACTTCGCCGATGGCAAGACTGCCGGTGCGGTGAGCAAACAGCTGCAGCAGGGCGGTGAGCTGGATGTGCGCAGCGAAGGCCTGGGCTTCACCCTGTGGCTGGAAGGCGAGTGCGTAGCCGACGGTCCGCAGCTGGCCGACGAGGCCGCGCGTGATGCCGCCATCGAGAGCCTGCGCGTGGCCCTGCAGCCGCAGCAGGACTGAACGGCCTGACGCAAGTCTGATTGCCATTATCCGGGGCCGTCGCTACAGTGACGGCCCGCTTTTGTTGCCTTGCTAACGAATTATGACGCCCCTAGAACGATATCAAGCAGATCTGAAACGTCCCGAATTCTTCCATGACGCGGCGCAGGAAACAGCGGTGCGTCATCTGCAGCGCCTGTACGACGATCTGATCGCGGCGCAGAACAACAAGCCGGGCGTGTTCGGCAAGTTGTTCGGCAAGAAGGAGCAGGCACCGGTCAAGGGCTTGTACTTCTGGGGTGGGGTAGGGCGCGGCAAGACCTATCTGGTCGATACCTTCTTCGAAGCGCTGCCGTTCAAGCAGAAGATGCGCACGCACTTCCACCGCTTCATGAAGCGTGTGCACGACGAAATGAAGTCGCTCAAGGGCGAGAAGAACCCGTTGACCCTCATCGCCAAGCGCTTTTCCGATGAGGCGCGGGTGATCTGTTTCGACGAATTCTTCGTCTCGGACATTACCGACGCGATGATCCTCGGCACCCTGATGGAGGAGCTGTTCAAGAACGGCGTGACCCTGGTGGCCACCTCCAACATCGTGCCGGACGGCCTGTACAAGGACGGCCTGCAACGTGCGCGCTTCCTGCCGGCCATTGCCCTGATCAAGCAGAACACCGACATCGTCAACGTCGACAGCGGCGTCGACTACCGCCTGCGTCACCTGGAGCAGGCCGAGCTGTTCCACTTCCCGCTGGACGAAGCCGCCCACGAAAGCCTGCGCAAGAGCTTCCGGGCCCTGACGCCGGAATGCACCCAGGCGGTGGAAAACGACGTACTGATCATCGAGAACCGCGAGATCCGTGCCTTGCGCACCTGTGACGACGTGGCCTGGTTCGACTTCCGCGAACTGTGCGACGGCCCACGCAGCCAGAACGACTACATCGAACTGGGCAAGATCTTCCACGCCGTGCTGCTCAGCGACGTCGAGCAGATGAGCGTGACCACCGATGACATCGCCCGTCGCTTTATCAACATGGTCGACGAGTTCTATGACCGTAACGTCAAGCTGATCATTTCGGCCGAAGTCGAGCTCAAGGACCTGTACACCGGTGGTCGCCTGACCTTCGAATTCCAGCGGACCCTGAGCCGGTTGCTGGAGATGCAGTCCCACGAGTTCCTGGCGCGGGCGCACAAGCCTTAATCGGCGGCGCCTTCATCGCGGGGCAAGCCCGCTCCCACCGTGGGAGCGGGCTTGCCCCGCGATGGGGCCCTCACGCCTCCTGCATGAACTGTTGCCGATACTGGTTCGGCGACAACTCGGTGTGCTGCCTGAACAGCCGCGCAAAGAAACTCGCATCGTCGTAGCCGACCTCATAGCTGATGGTCTTGATGCTCTTGCGCGTACCCGACAACAAGCCCTTGGCCGTTTCGATCCGCAGTCGCTGCAGGTAATGCAGCGGCTTGTCGCCGGTTGCGCTCTGGAAGCGGCGCATGAAGTTGCGGATGCTCATGCCATGGTTGCGCGCCACGTCCTCGAAGCGGAACTTGTCGGCGAAGTGTTCTTCAAGCCACTGCTGGATCTGCAGGATGATCAGGTCCTGGTGCAGTTTCTGCCCGCCGAACCCCATGCGCCCCGGGGTGTAGCTGCGCTGCACTTCGTAGAGGGTGTCGCGGGCCACGGCCTGGGCCACGTTGGCACCGCAGAAGCGCTCGATCAGGTAAATGTACAGGTCGCACGCCGAGGTCGTGCCGCCTGCGCAATACAGGTTGTCGGCGTCGGTCAGGTGTTTGTCGGGGTTCAGGCTGACCTTGGGGAAGCGCTCGGCGAACTGGTTGAAGAAGCGCCAGTAGGTGGTCGCCTCCTTGCCGTCGAGCAGGCCGGCCTCGGCCAGCCAGAACACACCACTGGCTTCGCCGCAGAGCACCGCGCCACGGGCGTGCTGGTCGCGTAGCCAGGGCAGTACCTGGGGGTAGCGCTGGCAGAGGGCGTCGAAGTCGTCCCAGAAGGCCGGCAGGATGATCACATCGGCCTGTTCCAGGCCACTGTCCACCGGCAGCAGGACATCGCTGAAGCTGCGTACCGGCTGGCCGTCCGGGCTTACCAGACGGGTCTCGAACATGGGCTGCAGGCCCAGTCCCAGTTGCTTGCCATAGCGCAGGCTGGCCAGGTGGAAGAAGTCCTTGGCCTGCATCAGGGTCGAAGCGAACACATTGTCGATGGCCAGGATGCTGACGCGCCGCAAGGACGCGGAGGGTTGGGTAAACATCATTTTCTTTATTCTTATAGGGTAGAGTGGTCAATCACCGGCTGGATCGTCTTATTTTTTGGCCGTTGTGTCTACCCTCGGTTCTTGCGGGAGCGGGCTTGTCCCGCGATGCCATGAGGTCGGCAGAATGCAATCGCGGGGCAAGTCGGGTCGCCGCATCGCCGCTCCCACAAGGTCTATGGCGCCGGGTTGGGCTGGTCCTGGTGAATGGCTTCGATGCTGGCCAGCAGTTCGTCCGAGAGCTTGAGGTCGAGACTGGCCAGATTGCTGTCCAGTTGCTCGAGGGTGGTGGCGCCGATGATGTTGCTGGTCACGAACGGCTGGCGGGTGACGAAGGCCAGGGCCATCTGCGCCGGGTCCAGGCCGTGGTCGCGGGCCAGCTTCACATAGCGGCTGCAGGCCGCCACGGTCTGTGGGTTGGAATAGCGCGAGAAGCGGCTGAACAGGGTCAGGCGACCCTTTTCCGGGCGGGCGCCGTTCTCGTACTTGCCCGACAGCATGCCGAAGGCCAGGGGCGAGTAGGCCAGCAGGCCGCACTGTTCGCGGATGGCGATTTCCGCCAGGCCCACCTCGAAGCTGCGGTTGAGCAGGTTGTAGGGGTTCTGGATCGACACCGCGCGGCTCCAGCCGCGGCTCTCGGCCAGTTGCAGGAATTTCATGGTGCCCCACGGCGTCTCGTTGGACAGGCCGATGTGGCGGATCTTGCCGGCCTTGACCTGCTCGTCGAGCACTTCCAGGGTTTCTTCCAGTGGGGTGAAGTGGTCCTGGGGCAGGTGCTGGTAGCCCAGCTTGCCGAAGAAGTTGGTGCTGCGCTCGGGCCAGTGCAGTTGGTAGAGGTCGATCCAGTCGGTCTGCAGGCGCTTGAGGCTCTGGTCCAGGGCGGCGACGATGTGCTGGCGATTGTGCTTTAGCTGGCCGTCGCGAATATGGCTGATGCCGTTGCCGGGGCCGGCGACCTTGCTGGCCAGGATCCAGTCGGCACGATCGCCGCGCTGCTTGAACCAGTTGCCGATGATCCGTTCGGTGGCCGCATAGGTTTCCGGACGGGGCGGTACCGGGTACATCTCGGCGGTATCGATGAAGTTGATTCCGGCGGCCCTGGCCCGTTCGATCTGGGCGAAAGCCTCGGCCTGTTCGTTCTGCTCGCCCCAGGTCATGGTGCCCAGGCACAGGGCACTGACGTTGAGGCCGGTGCGGCCCAGTTGGCGGTATTCCATCGGCTTCTCCCTGGCAAAAGAAGCATAAAAGCAGGTTGAATTTTTTTTCGCAATCTGGATAATTCAGCCCCTCTCCGTGGTGCGGAAGTGATGCCCCGCCCATAGAAGAACCCTGCCGAATATTGGACGCGCTGACCCGAGCCCCCGATAGCGTCCGTGTGCGGCTGTGTCCTTGACTTGTCAAGGGACGCACTATCCAGTAAGATCCGCCGTCTTATTTTCGCTGGGCGGCCCCTGAGGCTATAAAGAATGAAAACTTTTACTGCTAAACCGGAAACAGTAAAGCGCGACTGGTTCGTAGTTGACGCCGCTGGTCAGACCCTGGGTCGTCTGGCTACCGAAATCGCTAGCCGTCTGCGTGGCAAGCACAAACCAGAATACACTCCTCACGTTGACACCGGCGACTACATCGTCGTCATCAACGCCGAGCAGATCCGTGTTACTGGCGCCAAGACTTCGGACAAGATGTACTACTCCCACTCCGGCTTCCCGGGCGGTATCAAGGAAATCAACTTCGAGAAGTTGATCGCCAAGGCCCCAGAGCGCGTGATCGAGACCGCGGTTAAAGGCATGCTGCCTAAGAACCCACTGGGTCGCGACATGTACCGTAAGCTGAAAGTCTATGCGGGCGCTACTCACCCTCATACTGCTCAGCAGCCCCAAGAACTGAAGATTTAACGGAATAGTTCATTATGTCGGCGACTCAAAATTACGGCACTGGCCGTCGCAAGACCGCAACCGCTCGCGTTTTCCTGCGTCCAGGTACCGGTAACATCTCCATCAACAACCGTCCTCTCGACACCTTCTTCGGTCGTGAAACCGCGCGCATGGTCGTTCGCCAGCCGCTGGAGCTGACCGAGACCACCGAGAAGTTCGACATCTACGTCACCGTTATCGGTGGTGGTGTCAGCGGTCAGGCTGGTGCGATCCGTCACGGTATCACCCGTGCGCTGATGGACTACGACGAAACCCTGCGTGGCGCTCTGCGTCGTGCTGGCTACGTCACCCGCGACGCTCGTGAAGTCGAGCGTAAGAAAGTGGGTCTGCGTAAAGCGCGTAAGCGTCCTCAGTACTCCAAGCGTTAATTTCGCTTCGGCGTTCAAAAAAAGCCCGGTTCCAGTGGAACCGGGCTTTTTTTATGTCTTGAATAAAGCATGTTGGTTTTTTGCTGTGACAACTTGCCGCATAGACGCAAGTCAAGTGCTATAAGGGATGCAGCCCTTTGCCGCGGCTAATCACCTTGTCAATGAAGGGTCTTTTCATTACCATGCGGCAAATTTTTAGCAGTTCAGAAATTACTTAGTAGATGCCTGTTGTAACAGGCCATAAAGCTGATGGGAGAGGACTGAATGAGCAATGACGGCGTCAATGCAGGCCGGCGTCGCTTCCTCGTAGCAGCCACATCCGTGGTGGGTGCTGCAGGAGCGGTGGGGGCTGCGGTCCCGTTCGTGGGGTCATGGTTCCCCAGTGCCAAGGCGAAAGCCGCAGGTGCACCGGTGAAGGTCAATATCGCCAAGATTGAGCCAGGTCAGCAGATGATTGCTGAGTGGCGTGGCCAGCCGGTCTTCATCGTCCGTCGTACCGAAGAGATCCTTGGCAACCTCAAGAAGATCACCGGCGACCTCTCCGATCCCGAGTCCAAAGCATCGGTCCAACCCACCTACGTCAACCCGGAAAACCGCGCGATCAAGCCGGAAATCCTGGTGCTGGTCGGTCTGTGCACCCACCTGGGCTGCTCGCCGACCTTCCGTCCTGAAGTCGCCCCTGTCGACCTGGGTCCCAAGTGGGTCGGCGGTTACTTCTGCCCGTGCCACGGTTCTCACTACGACCTGGCTGGCCGCGTCTACAAATCCCAGCCGGCGCCGCTCAATTTGCCAGTGCCGCCGCACTCTTATGAGTCGGACGACATCATTGTCGTCGGCGTCGATCAGGAGAACGCGTGATGAGTAAGTTCATGGACTGGGTTGACGCCCGCTTCCCCGCGACCAAGATGTGGGAAGACCATCTCAGCAAGTACTACGCACCGAAGAACTTCAACTTCTTCTATTTCTTTGGCTCCCTGGCACTGCTCGTTCTGGTCAACCAGATCGTCACCGGTGTCTGGCTGACCATGAGCTTCACCCCGTCGGCCGAAGAGGCATTCGCCTCGGTCGAATACATCATGCGTGACGTCGAGTACGGCTGGATCCTGCGCTACCTGCACTCCACCGGCGCATCGGCATTCTTCATCGTCGTCTACCTGCACATGTTCCGCGGCCTGCTGTACGGTTCGTACCAGAAGCCTCGCGAGCTGGTCTGGGTGTTCGGCATGCTGATCTACCTGGCGCTGATGGCCGAAGCCTTCATGGGTTACCTGCTGCCGTGGGGCCAGATGTCCTACTGGGGAGCCCAGGTGATCATCTCGCTGTTCGGTGCCATTCCGGTGATCGGCGACGACCTGACCCAGTGGATCCGTGGTGACTACCTGATCTCGGGCATCACCCTGAACCGTTTCTTCGCCCTGCACGTGGTGGCCCTGCCGATCGTCATCCTCGGTCTGGTGGTGCTGCACATCCTGGCGCTGCACGAAGTGGGTTCGAACAACCCCGATGGTGTCGACATCAAGAAGCTCAAGGACGAGAACGGTGTGCCGCTCGACGGCATCGCCTTCCACCCTTACTACACCGTGAAAGACATCGTCGGCGTCGTCGTGTTCCTCTTCGTGTTCTGTGCCGTGGTGTTCTTCTTCCCGGAAATGGGCGGTTACTTCCTGGAAAAACCGAACTTCGAGCAGGCCAACGCCTTCAAGACCCCTGAGCACATTGCCCCGGTCTGGTACTTCACCCCGTTCTACGCGATCCTGCGGGCTGTTCCGGACAAGCTGCTGGGCGTCATCGCCATGGGCGCCGCGATTGCCGTGCTGTTCGTCCTGCCCTGGCTCGACCGCAGTCCGGTCAAGTCCATGCGCTACAAGGGCTGGATGAGCAAGGCTTGGCTGGTAGTGTTCTGCATCTCGTTCGTGATCCTTGGCGTGCTGGGCGTACTGGCACCTACCCCGGGTCGTACGTTGCTGTCGCAGGTATGTACCTTCCTGTATTTCGCCTACTTCATTCTGATGCCGTTCTACACCAGGCTTGAGAAGACCAAACCGGTTCCGGAAAGGGTGACTGGCTGATGAAAAAGCTATTTGCAGCATTGATTCTGGCAGTGATGCCCTCGCTGACCTTCGCGGCCGAACACGGCCTGGTGCTGGACAAGGTCGATATCGATCTGACCGACAAGGCCGCCATGCAGGACGGTGCCCGAACCTTTGCAAACTATTGCATGGGTTGCCACAGCGCCAAGTTCCAGCGCTACGAGCGGGTTGCCGATGACCTGGGCATCCCTCACGAGCTGATGCTCGAGAAGCTGGTGTTCACCGGCGCCAAGATCGGCGACCACATGAAGATCGGCATGCAGCCTGACGATGCCAAGGCCTGGTTCGGTGCCGCGCCACCCGACCTGACCCTGGTGGCCCGCGTGCGTGGCACCGACTGGCTGTACACCTACCTGCGCAGCTTCTACGCCGACCCTTCGCGCCCATGGGGTGTGAACAACAAGGTCTTCCCGAACGTCGGCATGCCCAACGTGCTGGTGGGTCTGCAGGGCAACCAGGTGATTGGCTGCAAGCAGGTACAGACCCTGGTCGATGGCAAGAAGCAGTACGACCCGCTGACCGGTACGCCGTTGACTCATGAAGCGTGCGATCAGCTGACCGTGGAGCCGAAATCCGGTACCCTGAACGAAGAGCAGTTCGACGAGAAGGTCAAGAACCTGGTGACCTTCCTGGCCTACTCGGCCAACCCGGTCAAACTGGAAAGCCAGCGCATCGGCACCTATGTGCTGCTGTACCTGGCCTTCTTCTTCGTATTCGCTTACCTGCTCAAGCGCGAATACTGGAAGGACGTGCACTGATCACGCAGTAGTTTCTGGTAGTTGAACGCGCCCTGGGGCGCCTCTGGACGACGGAGGTGCCTGCAGGGCGCGTTTGCATTTGTAGCTTCTATAATTTCATCTGCGAGGAGGACCACTATGGGCGTGACCAACCGGTTGGCCTGCTACTCCGACCCCGCTGACCATTATTCTCATCGGGTGCGCATCGTTCTCGCCGAGAAGGGCGTCAGCGTCGAGATCATCAATGTCGATCCCGGACGCTTGCCGCCCAAGCTGGTCGAAGTGAACCCCTATGGCAGTGCGCCGACCCTGGTCGATCGCGACCTGGCGTTGTACGAGTCGACCGTGGTGATGGAGTACCTCGACGAGCGTTACCCGCATCCGCCGCTGCTGCCGGTCTATCCGGTGGCGCGGGCCAACAGCCGGCTGTTGATGCACCGCATCCAGCGCGACTGGTGTGCACTGGTCGACCTGATTCTCGATCCGCGCAGCAAGGAAGCCGCCCGCGTGCAGGCGCGCAAGGAATTGCGTGAGAGCCTGACCGGCGTGTCGCCGCTGTTTGCCGACAAGCCTTGTTTCCTTAGTGAGGAGCAAAGTCTGGTCGATTGTTGTCTACTGCCCATACTCTGGCGATTGCCGGTACTGGGTATTGAACTGCCGCGGCCGGCCAAGCCGCTGCTCGATTACATGGAGCGACAGTTTGCCCGCGAAGCCTTCCAGGCAAGCCTGTCCGCTGCTGAACGTGAAATGCGCTAGGTTTTAAGGAGCTGTCGATGAACTCCAGTCGCCCCTATTTGGTACGTGCACTCTATGAGTGGATCGTGGACAACGACTGCACCCCGCACATGCTGGTCAATGCCGAGTACCCGGCGGTACAGGTGCCCCAGGGCTTTGCCAGTG
The DNA here is from genome assembly GCF_044769005.1 of Pseudomonas sp. NPDC090755. Taxonomy (NCBI): domain Bacteria; kingdom Pseudomonadati; phylum Pseudomonadota; class Gammaproteobacteria; order Pseudomonadales; family Pseudomonadaceae; genus Pseudomonas; species Pseudomonas sp. NPDC090755. Next base: position 91,256 of record NZ_JBIVXC010000007.1, read on the forward strand.
ACGGCCAGATCGTCCTGAACATCTCACCCAATGCCGTACGTCACCTGCACATGGATAACGAGGCTGTGAGCTTCGAGGGACGTTTTGGTGGGGTAGCCCACACCTTGTTCGTGCCTGCCGGTGCGATCCTGGGGATCTACGCCCGGGAAAATGGCCAGGGCATGGTCTTCGAGCTCGAGCCGCCGGTGCTCGAGGATGATGAGTACGAGGACGACGACGGTGTCGAGCCTGATGATGACGGCCCGCCGGATGCGCAGCCGCCACGACCTACCGGGCGTCCGAGCCTGAAGGTGGTGAAGTAACGAAAAAGGCGATCCATGGGGATCGCCTTTTTTGTGTTCGCCTGCCGGATTACAGGTCGCTGATGGTGCGTACCTGGTCCTTGTTGACCCGGGTCACCTTGCCGTCCAGTTGCTTGAACTCGTAGAAGCCGGAGCTGCGCTCGTAGCGCGGCGCGTCGACTGCCTGGAACTCGCGGCCGTCGTTGAGGGTGATCAGGCTGGGGGTGGAGCAACCGGCCAGGGTGGCGAAGGCGCCAATCAGCAGGGTTGGCAGCAGGCCGTTTTTCATGGGTTTTCCTTGAGAATTATCGCGGGGCAAGCCCGCTCCCACAGGGGATGTAGGAGCGGGCTTGCCCCGCGATGGGTAGAAATCAGTCGATGTACTCGAACAACTTGACGATCTTCTGCACGCCCGACACACCCTGCACCAGGTTGGTGGCGCGGACGGCTTCCTGTTGGGTCAGCAGGCCGAGCATGTAGACGATGCCGTTCTCGGTGATCACCTTGATCCGGGTGCCGGGAATGGTGGCGTCGGTGAGCATCTGGGTCTTGATCTTGGTGGTCAGCCAGGCGTCATTGTTGCGCGCCAGGATCGAGGAGGGTTGCAGTACCTGCAGTTCGTTGTGGACCTTCTTCACGCGCTGGACCTGGCCTGCGGCCTGTCCGGCCAGGTTCTTGAGGTCGGCGCGTGGCGTCTGGCCGGCCAGCAGGACAACGCCGTTGAAGCTGCTGACGACGATGTGCGAACTCTTGTCCAGGTCTGGGCTGGCCTTGGCTACGTTGACCGCGACCTTGGTTTCGATCAGCGAGTCGTCGATCTTGCTGCCGAAGGTGCGGGTGCCACGGTCATCTTCAATCGGCGTGTCACGGGTGGCGGTGAGGACCGAGCTGCAGCCGGTCAGGCTCAGGCACAGGGTCAGGGCCATCAGGCCGAGGCGGTTAGGGGTCATTCTTCACTCCCGAACAATTGGCTGTCGATCAGATCGCAGAGGCAATGGATCGCCAGCAGGTGGACTTCCTGAATACGTGCGGTGACGTTGGCCGGAACGCGAATCTCGACGTCTTCAGGCAGCAGCAGCGAAGCCATGCCGCCGCCATCGCGTCCGGTCAGAGCTACGACAATCATTTCGCGATCATGTGCGGCCTGGATCGCCTGAATTATGTTTGCCGAGTTACCGCTGGTCGAAATTGCCAGCAACACATCGCCCGGTTGGCCCAGGGCGCGGATCTGTTTGGAGAAGATCTCGTTGTAGCTGTAGTCGTTGGCGATCGAGGTGATGGTCGAGCTGTCGGTGGTCAGGGCGATGGCCGGCAGGCTCGGGCGCTCGCGTTCGAAACGGTTGAGTAGCTCGGAGGAGAAGTGCTGGGCGTCGCCGGCCGAGCCGCCGTTGCCACAGGCGAGCATCTTGCCCTCGTTGAGCAGCGCGTTGACCATGACCTGACTGGCTTGCTCGATGTGCGGTGCAAGGACTTCCATCGCCTGTTGCTTGGTGTTGATGCTGGCCTGGAAAAGCTGGCGAATTCGGGATTGCATGTCCATCAGTGAGACCTTAAGTAGGGCGGCTGGTCGGGCGTGTCGGGAGTGTACAGAAAAGGTCCCGGCACATGACTGTGCAGCCCGCGAAGCAAAGAGCAAAAAAGTTGTAGGGGTGAAGGTGCAGGGGTGGAGTCAGCATTCGAAGGCGTTTTTCAGCCATTGAAGCGCCTGGCCCGAATGGCCCCTGCCTTGCACGGCGATCACGTCGAAACGGCAGGGATGATTGGCCCAGCGTGTTTCCTTGTGCAGGAAAGACTCGGCGGCTAGCACCAGTTTGTCCTGCTTGCGCCCGTCGATACTGCCGAGCGCACCGCCAAAGTCCGCATGCAACCGATAGCGGACTTCGACGAATACTACTGTATCGCTGTCGAGCATGACCAGATCAAGCTCGCCGCGATTGCACCGCCAGTTCTGCGCCAGCAGGTGCAGGCCTTGCCCCTGAAGGTATTCAAGGGCATGCCGCTCGGCGGCCTGGCCTGCCTGCTTGCGCGAACTGTCAGGCATCAGCGTGGGGTGTCGGGCAGGCGGACGATCTGGCCACCGGAGAACTCGGCCCACGGCAACTGGCGTTCGATGCGCTGGTTGGCGTTCATGGTCAGGCTGCCGGAGAAACCATCGATGCGGTTGTCCGGCAAGGCTTTGAGCTGGCTCAGGCGCGGCGCCAGGCTATAGGCGTCGATACCCATGGCGTACAGGCGCCCGAGGCTGCCGGCGGCCTGTGGGAACTGGCTGACGACCTGCTGGCGCAGGGCGTTGCTGGTGTCGAGCAGCCATGGGGTTTCGCAGAAGCGGATGCCGTTCATGTCGTTGTACTGGTTGACGTCACCGCTGGCGCTGTACAGGTGCGAGGTGGCGTAGACCGGCACGTCGCCGGCGTATTGGAAGTTCAGGGTCGGCTTGATCTGCTGGCCTTGCTGCGGAGTGGCGGCGAGGAAGATGAAGTCGATGTCCTGGCGACGCGAAGGTTGGGCCGAAACGGCGCCGCCGACGGTGTCCTGCAGGCTCTTGGCGCGGCCTTCGCTCTGGCGCAGCTGGAACAGGTCGGCGATCTGCTGGGCCAGGGCCACGGGCTGGTCGACGTGTTCGGCGGCGAGCAAGGTGCCGCCCTTGGCTTCCCAGTCCTGGCGGAAGGCCTTGAGTACGCGGTCACCCCATTCGCCACGCGGCACCAGGGCGACGGCGCGGACCATGCCGTCGGCATGGGCACGGCGCGAGACTTCGCGGGCTTCGTCTTCGGCGGCCAGGCCGAACTGGAACAACTGGGGTGGGCCGGCCTTGCCGGCATCGCTGTAGTTCAGGGCCAGGGTGGTGATCGGCAGTTGCGGGTAAGCGGCGAGCTTTTTCACCAGCGGCTTTTCCAGCGGGCCGACGACCAGTTGCACGCCGGAGGCCTGGGCCTGGCGATAGAAGTCATCCAGGGAGGTGATGCGCGAGCTGTCGAACACTTCGACGGCAGGAGGCTTCTGGCCTGCTTGCTGGGCCTGGAGGTGTGCGGCCATGAAGCCGTCGCGCAGGGCGCGGGCGACACCGGCCAGCTGGCCTTCCTGTGGCAGCAGCAGGGCGATCTTGGTCAGCGGCTGGCTGGCCAGTTCCTTGAGCTTGACCAGCGGCAGCGGCAGCTGCAGGGCGGCCGGATGCTCGGGGTTCTGTTTGCGCCAGGTCTCGATGGCGACTTGTTGCTGCTCCAGGGTGCCGGCGTTTTTCACCGCCAGGGCCAGGCTGGCCCAACCGGCCAGGGTGTCGGTGCCGGTGCTGACACCTTGCAGCTGGTCGACGGGCAGGGCGGCCATCAGGTTCCAGATGGCGTCCTGGTTGGCGCTGGCGGCGTTGCCGCTGAGCAGCGGTGCCAGTTCGATGCGGGCCTTGGCGGCGGCCAGGGTCTGGCCGTTGGCTTCCAATACATTGGCCTGCACGCTGCGTGTGCGTACCTGTTGCTCGTCCGGCAGTTCGCCCAGGCGCTCCAGGCTTGGGTGGCTCAGGGCGGTCAGGGCCGCTTTCGGCTGGTTGCGGCTCATGGCCAGCTCGGCGCTAAGGGTGCTGGCGAAGATCTGCTGGGCCGGTTTGAGTTGATCCATCGGCACCTGCTCGAGGATGCGCGCCGCACGGGCGTTGTCCTTTTGCCGGAAGGCCAGGTCGGCCGCGCTCAGGCGCAGCAGGGCTGCCTGCTCGGCGGTCTTGCTGGTGGCGGCCTGGTCCAGCAGTTGCTCGATGCTGGCGTCCGGGGTGCGTGGCAGTTCGCCGAGGCTCGACGAGGGCGAGCTGGCGCAGGCTGCCAGCAGGGCGGCGAGGCAAAGGGCTGTGAACAGCCGCAGACAAGCGATCATGTAAGGGTCCTGTTACTCGATCAAATTAACTGGCAATTGTACCCAAGCGCTGGCCGGGGCGCGATCTTGGTGGTGCTAATCCTTCAATATAGGTGGTGCTGCGCGGTCATGCGGCGTTGCCGGTTACGCATTGTTGCCGACAGTCGGGCTACAATGGCGCTTTGACCAAGACGACAGGTGTGTGCTGTGACTGATGTTCCAGGGGCTTCCCATTCCACTGCTGGCACGCTGTACGTGGTGGCCACGCCCATCGGCAACCTGGATGACATGAGCGCGCGGGCGCTGAAAGTGCTCAGTGATGTCGCCCTGATCGCTGCCGAAGACACCCGGCACTCTATCCGGCTGATGCAGCACTTTGGCATCAATACGCCGCTGGCAGCCTGTCATGAGCACAACGAGCGCGACGAAGGCAGCCGTTTCCTCACCCGTCTGCTGGCCGGTGACAATGTGGCGCTGATTTCCGATGCCGGTACGCCCTTGATCTCTGATCCTGGCTATCACCTGGTGCGCCAGGCGCGTGCGGCGGGTGTCCAGGTGGTGCCTGTGCCCGGTGCCTGCGCCCTGATCGCGGCGCTGTCGGCGGCGGGGCTGCCGTCGGACCGTTTCATTTTCGAAGGTTTCCTGTCGGCCAAGTCTGTCGGACGAAAGGCACGTCTGAGTCAGCTCAAGGAGGAGCCGCGTACGTTGATCTTCTACGAGGCGCCGCACCGGATTCTCGAATGCCTGCAGGACATGGAGCAGGTATTCGGTGCGGACCGCCCTGCGTTGTTGGCGCGGGAGCTGACCAAGACGTTCGAAACCCTCAAGGGGTTGCCACTGGGTGAGCTGTGCGCGTTCGTCGAGGCGGACAGCAATCAGCAGCGCGGCGAGTGCGTGGTGCTGGTGGCCGGCTGGACTGCGCCGGAAGACGAGCAGGCGGTCAGTAGCGAGGCGATGCGGGTGCTGGACCTGTTGCTGGCGGAGATGCCGCTCAAGCGGGCTGCGGCCCTGGCGGCGGAAATTACCGGTGTGCGCAAGAACCTGCTGTACCAGGCCGCGCTGGAAAAACAGAAAGCACAATAGTTGCACAATGCTACTATGTGCATTATTACTTGTTCTTGAGCGCCGCTACCGTTAACCTTTGCGGCGGAGAGTCGATCGGACAGTCGCTGCCTTCTTTTGTTCCGCAAAAGAGGGGGGAGGAAAGTCCGGGCTCCATAGGGCAGAGTGCCAGGTAACGCCTGGGGGGCGCGAGCCTACGGAAAGTGCCACAGAAAACAACCGCCTAAGCACTTCGGTGCCGGTAAGGGTGAAAAGGTGCGGTAAGAGCGCACCGCACGACTGGTAACAGTTCGTGGCTAGGTAAACCCCACTCGGAGCAAGACCAAATAGGGTTCCATATGGCGCGGCCCGCGTTGGAACCGGGTAGGTTGCTAAAGGCGTCCAGTGATGGCCGTCGTAGAGGAATGACTGTCCTCGACAGAACCCGGCTTACAGATCGACTCTCCACCTCCCTTCCTGCTTGAATCGATAGCAGATGCGTCTTTGTAATACCGAAAAAATCTTACTCTTAATAAATTACTTTAACTATGCACTCTATTCGCCTGAGTGACTTTGATTTTCTTGCCAAAAATTCCCCCTCTGTTTTTTCCTGCATCCCCCTACAACGCGCTAAATCTCCGATCTGTAAGGGATTTCCTTATAAGCGTGCCTTGACGGTGTGGTAGGCGGATTCCTATAGTGTGCGCAAGTGGCAGAAAGTGGCACGAAGTGGGTTTTCTGACACCAAAAAGCTAACAAGTGGGGATTTGCAGCCGTGTTCCGCGGAGCCAACGCCATCAACCTCGACGCCAAGGGCCGTCTCGCCATGCCGAGCCGGTACCGTGACGAGCTTGAATCGCGTAGTTCCGGGCAACTGATCGTGACCATCGATGCGGTGGATCCCTGCCTGTGTGTCTACCCGCTCGATGAGTGGGAACTGATTGAAGCCAAGTTGCGCGCCTTGCCGTCCTTGCGTGAAGAGAACCGCCGCCTGCAGCGTCTGCTGATCGGCAATGCGGTGGATCTGGAGCTTGATGGCAGTGGCCGCTTCCTGGTGCCTCCGCGTTTGCGCGAGTACGCCAAGCTCGACAAGAAGGCAATGCTGGTGGGGCAACTGAACAAATTTCAGCTGTGGGACGAGGATGCCTGGAACGCGGTTTCGGCAGCCGACCTTGCAGCTATTCAACAACCGGGCGCCATGCCCGATGAACTACGTGATTTGATCCTGTGACTATAGATAGCGGCTTTAACCACATCACCGTACTGCTTGACGAAGCCGTCGAGGCTCTCGCCGTACGCGCCGATGGCTGCTATCTGGATGGCACCTTCGGACGCGGCGGGCACAGCCGGCTGATTCTCAGCAAGCTTGGGCCCCAGGGCCGGCTGCTGGGTTTTGACAAGGATCCACAAGCGATTGCCACCGGGCAAGCGCTGGCGGCCGAAGACGGCCGCTTTGTCATTGTGCAGCGCAGTTTTGCCGAGCTGGGCGCGGAAGTGGTCGAGCGCGGTATAGATGGCAAGGTCAGCGGCATCCTGCTCGACTTGGGCGTGTCCTCGCCGCAGCTGGACGACCCCGAGCGCGGCTTCAGTTTCCTCAACGACGGTCCGCTGGACATGCGCATGGACCCGAGCCGTGGCGTCAGTGCCGCCGAGTTCATCGCCACCGCGCCGGAAGAAGAGATCGCCCGGGTCTTCAAGGAGTACGGCGAAGAACGTTTTGCCAAGCGCATGGCCCGTGCCGTGGTGCTGCGCCGCGAACAGACCCCGTTCACCCGCACCGCAGACCTGGCGGAAGTGCTCAAGGTCGCCAACCCGGCCTGGGAAAAGGGCAAGAACCCGGCTACCCGCGCCTTCCAGGGCCTGCGTATTCACGTCAATAACGAGTTGGGCGACCTGGAAGCCGGTCTCGAGGCAGCCCTCGATGCGCTGGAGGTCGGTGGACGGCTGGTGGTGATCAGCTTCCACTCCCTGGAAGACCGTATCGTCAAACTGTTCATGCGCAAGCTGGTCAAGGGTGAGGCCGATAACCTGCCGCGCAACCTGCCGGTGCAGCACAAGCCATTCGAACCGCGGATCAAGGTGCACGGCAAGGCGCAGTTCGCCTCCGACGCCGAGCTCAAGGCCAACCCACGTGCGCGCAGTGCGGTCATGCGCGTTGCCGAGAAGCTGCGGTGAGCCGCCTGTTCGCCAAGCCTTTGCCAGGCGGAAGCTTCCTGATGCTTCTGCTGTTCATTGCCGTGCTCGTTTCTTCGGTGGCGGTATCGTACAGCGCGCACTGGAACCGTCAGTTGCTCAATACCCTTTATGGTGAGCTGAGCGAACGCGACAAGGCCCAGGCCGAGTGGGGCCGGTTGATCCTGGAGCAGAGCACCTGGACGGCGCATAGCCGAATTGAAAACCTGGCCAGCGAGCAGCTGCAAATGCGCATTCCCGCCGCCGACGAAGTACGGATGGTGGCGCCATGATGAAGCTCGAGGGTGCACTCTATCCGTGGCGTTTTCGCGTGGTCATCGGCCTGTTGGCGGTGATGGTCGGTGCGATCGCCTGGCGAATCATCGACCTGCAAGTGGTCGACCGTGACTTCCTCAAGGGCCAGGGCGATGCCCGCAGCCTGCGGCACATTCCGATTCCTGCACACCGCGGGCTGATCACCGACCGTAATGGCGAGCCGCTGGCGGTCAGTACCCCGGTGACCACCCTGTGGGCCAATCCCAAGGAAATGCAGGCATCCAAGGATCGCTGGCCGGCGCTGGCCGCCGCCCTCAAGCAGAATCCTCAACAACTGACCCTGCGTCTGGAGCAAAATGCCGGCAAGGAGTTCATCTACCTGGTCCGTGGCCTGACCCCGGAGCAAGGGCAGGTGGTGCTCGATCTGAAAGTCCCCGGTGTCTATGGCATCGAGGAGTTCCGTCGTTTCTATCCGGCCGGCGATGTCGCAGCGCACATGGTCGGATTTACCGACCTCGATGACCATGGTCGCGAAGGGGTGGAGCTGGCCTACGATGAGTGGCTGGCCGGGGTGCCCGGCAAGCGACAGGTCATCAAGGACCGGCGCGGCCGGCTGATCAAAGACATCCAGGTAACCAAAAACGCCAAGGCCGGAAAGACCTTGGCGTTGTCCATCGACCTGCGCCTGCAATACCTGGCAACCCGCGAGCTGCGCAATGCCATCGCCGAGCAGGAAGCCAAGGCCGGCAGCCTGGTGATCATGGACGTCAAGACCGGCGAAGTGCTTGCCATGGTCAACCAGCCCACCTACAACCCGAACAACCGCCGCAGCATGTTCCCGGCCGCCATGCGTAACCGGGCGATCATCGACGTGTTCGAGCCGGGCTCGACGGTAAAGCCGTTGTCCATGAGTGCGGCCCTGCAAAGCGGGCGCTGGAAACCGACCGACAAGGTCGAGGTCTACCCGGGCACCTTGCAGCTGGGGCGTTACACCATTCGTGACGTATCCAAGAGCGAAGGCCCGATCCTCGACCTGACCGGCATCCTGATCAACTCCAGTAACGTCGGCATGAGCAAGATCGCCTTCGACATCGGTGGCGAATCCATCTACCGGGTGATGTCCCAGCTGGGGCTGGGCCAGTACACCGGCCTGGGCTTCCCGGGTGAGCGGGTCGGCAATCTGCCGAACCACCGCGAGTGGCGCAAGGCCGAAACCGCGACCCTGTCCTACGGCTACGGTCTGTCGGTGACCGCGCTGCAACTGGTGCATGCCTATGCGGCCCTGGCCAACGACGGCAAGATGGTGCCGCTGAGCATCCTCAAGATCGACAAGGCACCGGAGTCGACCCAGGTTGTACCGAAGGAAACCGCCGAAACCATCCAGGGCATGCTGCAGCAGGTGATCGAAGCGCCGCGTGGTGTGTTCCGCGCCCAGGTGCCGTCCTATCACGTCGGTGGCAAGAGTGGTACCGCCCGTAAGGCCACCATCGGCTCCAAGGGCTATACCGAGAACGCCTACCGCTCACTGTTCGCCGGCTTCGGCCCGATGAGCGATCCGCGTTATGCCGTGGTCGTGGTCATCGATGAACCGAGCAAAGGCGGCTACTTCGGTGGTCTGGTCTCGGCCCCCGTATTCAGCAAAGTCATGTCGGGCACGTTGCGCCTGATGAACGTTCCGCCGGACAACCTGCCTCCGGCGACTCCACAGCAGCAGGTCAATGCTGCGCCCGCCAAAGGAGGGCGCGGTTAATGACAATGCCATTGAGCAAGCTTTTCGCCCAGGCCAGCCGCGATCCGTTGATCCGCGAGCTGACCCTGGACAGCCGTAATATCCGTCCGGGCGACCTGTTCCTGGCCGTGCCGGGTGCGCGGGTCGATGGCCGTGATCACATTGCCGACGCGCTCAAGCGTGGGGCGGCGGCCGTTGCCTATGAAGCCGAAGGCGCCACCGTGCTGCCGATCACCGAAGTGCCGCTGATCCCGGTCAAGGGCCTGATTGCCCAGCTGTCGGACATTGCCGGTCGCTTTTATGGCGAGCCAAGCCGTCAGCTGGACCTGGTCGGTGTCACCGGCACCAACGGCAAGACCAGCGTGACTCAACTGGTGGCCCAGGCCCTGGACAATCTTGGTAAGCGCTGCGGTCTTATCGGCACACTGGGCACGGGTTTCTATGGCGAGTTGCAAAGCGGCCGCCTGACCACGCCGGACCCGATCGCCGTGCAGGCGACCCTCAACGACCTGCGCAAGGGCGGGGCGAAAGCCGTGGCCATGGAGGTCTCTTCCCATGCCCTGGACCAGGGCCGGGTCGCGGCGCTGGAATTCGACATCGCGGTGATGACCAACCTGTCCCGCGATCACCTGGATTACCACGGCAGCATGCAGGCCTACGAAGACGCCAAGGCGCGCCTGTTCGCCTGGCCGAACCTGCGCTGCCGGGTGGTCAACCTGGATGATGAGTTCGGTCGCCGCCTGGCCACCGAGCATGCCGAGTCGCGCCTGATCAGCTACAGCCTCAAGGACCGCGCCGCGTCGCTGTACTGCCGCGAAGCGCATTTCGATGACGATGGCGTACGCGCGGTGATCGTCACCGCCCAAGGTGAACGCACCCTGCGCAGCCGCCTGCTCGGTCGCTTCAACCTCAGCAACATGCTGGCGGCGGTCGGCACCCTGATGGCGCTGGACTATCCGCTGGATGAAATTCTCAAGGTCACCCCGACCCTGCAAGGGCCGGTCGGGCGCATGCAGCGCCTGGGTGGCGGCAGCAAGCCGCTGGTGGTGGTCGACTATGCGCATACCCCCGATGCCCTGGAGCAGGTTCTCCAGGCCTTGCGCCCTCACGCCCGCGGCCAGCTGCTGTGCCTGTTCGGCTGCGGCGGCGATCGAGATCGCGGCAAGCGTCCGCTGATGGCCGAAGTGGCCGAACGCCTGGCTGATCGGGTGCTGGTCACTGACGACAACCCGCGCACGGAAGATCCGCAGCAGATTTTCGCCGACATTCGCCCGGGCTTTGGCAAGGCCGATGTCGTTGAGTTCGTTTCCGGTCGCGGACCGGCGATTGCCCAACTGATTGCCAGTGCTGGCGTTGACGATGTCATTGTCCTGGCCGGCAAGGGCCATGAGGACTACCAGGAAATCAACGGCCAGCGTCTGGATTTTTCCGATCTGGTCGAAGCCGAGAAGGCACTCGCTGTCTGGGAGGCTCCCCATGCTTAAGCCATTGACCCTCAGCCAACTGGTCGCGCCCCTTGAGGGTCGCCTGGTGGCGGCCGATGCAACCTTCACCGGCGTCAGCATCGACAGTCGCGCAATCGTTGCCGGGCAATTGTTCGTCGCCCTGGCCGGGCCGCGTTTCGATGGCCATGACTACCTGAACGACGTGAAGGCCAAGGGCGCCGTTGCTGCCCTGGTTGAGCGCGAAGTGCCGGGCAGCGACCTGCCGCAACTGGTGGTGGCCGACAGTCGTCTGGCCCTGGGCCAGCTGGGCGCCCTCAATCGTGCGGCGTTCGCCAAGCCGGTCGCGGCCATCACCGGTTCCAGCGGCAAGACCACGGTCAAGGAGATGCTGGCCAGCATCCTGCGCACCCGTGGCCCGGTACTGGCTACCCGGGGCAACCTGAACAACGATCTTGGTGCCCCGCTGACCCTGCTCGAACTGGCCCCGGAACATACCGCCGCCGTCATCGAACTGGGTGCTTCGCGCATCGGTGAAATTCGCTACACCGTCGGCCTGACCCGCCCGCAAGTGGCCCTGATTAACAACGCCGGCACCGCCCATGTCGGTGAGTTCGGCGGGCCAGAGAAGATTGTCGAAGCCAAGGGCGAGATCCTCGAAGGTCTGGGTCAGGATGGCGTGGCTGTATTGAACCTTGATGACAAGGCCTTCGGCACCTGGAAACAGCGCGCCGGCAATCGCAAGGTGCTGACCTTCGCCCTGAACAACGCTGCGGCCGACTTTCACGCCGGCAACATTGCCTTTGATGAGCGCGGCTGCCCGGCCTTCGACCTGCACGGCGCCGAAAGCGTGGAGCGGGTCCAGCTGAACCTGCTGGGTACCCATAATGTCGCCAATGCCCTGGCTGCTGCCGCTGCTGCCCATGCCTTTGGTCTGACTCTTGAGGGTATCGCCCAGGGCCTGAACAACGTGCAACCGGTCAAGGGCCGCACTGTGGTGCAGATGGCCGGCAACGGTGTGCGGGTTATCGACGATTCCTACAACGCAAACCCCACCTCCATGTGCGCTGCCGTTGATATACTCGCCGGCTTTTCCGGCCGCACCGTCCTGGTGCTCGGGGATATCGGCGAATTGGGCCAGTGGGCCGAGGAAGGGCATCGGCAGGTAGGCGCGTACGCCAAAGACAAGGTTTCGGCACTGTATGCGGTGGGGCCGAACATGGCTCACGCGGTAACAGCGTTCGGCGCCAATGCCCGACATTTCGCTAATCAAGCCGACCTGATCGCCGCCGTTTGCGCCGACGAGCAGGCCGCTAACACCACTATTTTGATCAAGGGATCGCGTAGCGCTGCGATGGAAAACGTCGTGACGGCGCTGTGCGGTTCCAGCGGGGAGAAACATTAATGCTGCTGCTGCTGGCTGAGTATCTGCAACAGTTCTACAAAGGCTTCGCGGTCTTCCAGTACCTGTCCCTGCGCGGGATCCTCGGGGTACTGACCGCGCTGTCGCTGGCCCTGTGGCTGGGCCCATGGATGATCCGTACCCTGCAGATTCGCCAGATCGGCCAAGCGGTTCGCAACGACGGCCCGCAATCGCACCTGTCCAAGTCCGGCACCCCGACCATGGGCGGCGCCCTGATTCTTTCGGCGATCGGCATCAGCACCTTGCTGTGGGCCGACCTGACCAATCGTTATGTCTGGGTGGTGCTGATCGTCACCCTGCTGTTCGGCGCCATCGGCTGGGTCGATGACTATCGCAAGGTGATCGAGAAGAACTCCCGTGGCCTGCCGAGCCGCTGGAAATATTTCTGGCAGTCGGTGTTCGGCCTGGGTGCAGCGATCTTCCTGTACATGACCGCGCCGAGCAGTGTCGAAACCACCCTGATCGTGCCGATGCTCAAGGACGTCACCATCCCCCTGGGGATCGGCTTCGTGGTCCTGACCTATTTCGTCATCGTCGGCTCCAGCAACGCGGTGAACCTGACCGACGGCCTCGACGGCCTGGCGATCATGCCGACGGTCATGGTCGGCGGCGCCCTGGGTATCTTCTGCTACCTGTCGGGTAACGTGAAGTTCGCCGAATACCTGCTGATTCCCTACGTGCCGGGCGCCGGCGAGCTGATCGTGTTCTGCGGTGCGCTGATCGGCGCGGGCCTGGGCTTCTTGTGGTTCAACACGTATCCGGCCCAGGTGTTCATGGGCGACGTCGGTGCCCTGGCACTGGGTGCGGCGCTGGGCACCATTGCGGTGATCGTTCGCCAGGAAATCGTCCTGTTCATCATGGGCGGTGTGTTCGTCATGGAGACCCTGTCGGTGGTGATCCAGGTGGCCTCCTTCAAGTTGACCGGCCGCCGGGTATTTCGCATGGCGCCGATTCACCACCACTTTGAACTCAAGGGTTGGCCCGAGCCTCGGGTGATCGTCCGCTTCTGGATCATCACCGTGATTCTGGTGCTGATCGGCCTTGCCACCCTGAAACTGAGGTAGAAACGCGTGTCCCTGATCGCTACTGACCACTTCCGCATCGTTGTCGGCCTCGGCAAGAGCGGCATGTCCCTGGTTCGCTTCCTGGCGAGCCGGGGCGTTGCCTTTGCGGTCGCCGACACCCGCGAGAACCCGCCGGAGCTGGAAACCCTGCGCCGCGAATACCCGCAGGTGGAAGTGCGCTGTGGCGAACTGGACGTGGAATTTCTCTGCCGCGCCGACGAGCTCTATGTCAGCCCCGGCCTGGCCCTGGCTACCCCGGCGCTGCAGCAGGCCGCAGCTCGCGGCGTGAAGCTGTCGGGGGACATCGAACTGTTCGCCCGTAACGCCAAGGCGCCGATCATTGCCATCAGCGGCTCCAACGCCAAGAGCACCGTGACCACCCTGGTCGGCGAGATGGCCGCTGCGGCCGGCAAGCGCGTGGCCGTGGGCGGCAATCTCGGTACCCCGGCGCTGGATCTGCTCAGCGATGACGTTGAGCTGTACGTGATGGAGCTGTCCAGCTTCCAGCTGGAAACCACCGACCAGCTCAATGCTGAAGTGGCCACCGTCCTCAATGTCAGTGAAGACCACATGGACCGCTACAGCGGCCTGCCGGCCTATCATCTGGCCAAGCACCGGATCTTCCGCGGTGCGCGCCAGGTGGTGGTCAACCGCCAGGATGCCTTGAGCCGTCCGTTGCTGGCCGAGGGGCAACCCTGCTGGACCTTCGGTTTGAATACCCCGGATTTCAAGGCCTTCGGCCTGCGTGAAGAAAACGGCGAGAAGTACCTGGCATTCGAGTTCCAGAACCTGATGCCAGTCCGCGAGCTGAAGATCCGCGGCGCCCATAACCAGTCCAACGCCCTGGCGGCGCTGGCGCTGGGCCATGCTGTCGGCCTGCCGATGGAGGCCATGCTGTCGAGCCTGCGCACCTTCGCCGGCCTTGCCCACCGTTGCCAGTGGGTGCGCGAACGCAACGGCGTGAACTATTACGACGACTCCAAGGCCACCAACGTCGGTGCCGCCCTGGCCGCCATCGAAGGCCTGGGTGCCGATATCGACGGCAAGCTGGTGCTGATTGCCGGTGGTGATGGCAAGGGTGCCGATTTCTCTGCCCTGCGTGCACCGGTCGCCAACCATTGCCGCGCCGTGGTGCTGCTGGGGCGTGACGCCGAGCGCCTGGCACAAGTATTTGGCGACAGCGTGCCACTGATCCGGGTCAAGACCCTCGACGAAGCGGTGGAGCACGCTGCTGCCCAGGCCCTGCCGGGCGATGCCGTGCTGTTGTCGCCGGCCTGCGCCAGCCTCGACATGTTCAAGAATTTTGAAGAGCGTGGGCGCCTGTTCGCCCAGGCCGTGGGAGGGCTGGCATGATCTTCGGCATCATCAAGCCCTATCCGTCTCCGCTGGTCAGCGGACGTGGCATCGACCTCGATTTCGCCATGCTCGCCGGTTGCCTGGCGCTGCTGGGGCTTGGCCTGGTGATGATCACCTCGGCCTCCTCGGAAGTGGCCGCGGCGCAATCGGGCAACCCGCTGTATCACATGTTCCGCCACCTGGTGTACGTCCTCATCGGTGTGGGGGCGTGCATCGTCACCATGCTGGTCCCGATCGCTACCTGGCAGAAGATGGGCTTCACCATGCTGGTCGGCGCCTTCGGCCTGCTGGTGCTGGTACTGGTGCCGGGCATTGGTCGCGAAGTGAACGGTTCGATGCGTTGGATCGGATTCAGTTTCTTCAACGTGCAGCCCTCGGAAATCGCCAAGGTCTTCGTGGTCATTTACCTGGCTGGCTACCTGGTGCGCCGCCAGAAGGAAGTACGCGAAAGCTGGATGGGCTTCTTCAAGCCGTTCATCGTACTGCTGCCCATGGCCGGCCTGTTGCTGATGGAGCCGGACTTCGGCGCCACCGTGGTAATGATGGGCGCGGCGGCGGCAATGCTGTTCCTCGGCGGGGTGGGGCTGTTCCGTTTCAGTCTGATGGTGCTGCTGGCGGTGGGCGCGGTGTTCGTCCTGGTGCAGGCCCAGCCGTACCGGATGGCGCGGCTCGTTACCTTTACCGACCCCTGGTCCGACCAGTTCGGCTCCGGCTACCAGCTGACCCAGGCCTTGATCGCCTTCGGTCGTGGCGAGTGGCTGGGCGTGGGCCTGGGCAACAGCGTGCAGAAGCAGTTCTACCTGCCTGAGGCGCACACCGACTTCGTCTTCTCGGTACTGGCCGAGGAGCTGGGCGTGGTCGGCTCGCTGGCGACTGTGGCGCTGTTCGTGTTCGTCACCGTGCGCGCGCTGTACATCGGCCTGTGGGCCGAGAAAGCCAAACAGTTCTTTGCCGCCTACATGGCCTTCGGCCTGGCGTTCCTGTGGATCGGTCAGTTCCTGATCAACATCGGCGTGAACGTCGGCCTGCTGCCGACCAAGGGCCTGACCCTGCCGTTCCTCAGCTACGGTGGCAGCTCCCTGGTGATCTGCTGCGCCTGTGTCGGGCTGTTGCTGCGGATCGAGTGGGAGAGTCGCACCCACCTGGGCAGCGAAGAGCATGAATTCAACGAGAGCGATTTTGCCGAGGAGCCGCATCATGGCCGCTAACGGCAAGAACGTACTGATCATGGCAGGCGGCACCGGGGGCCACGTGTTCCCGGCGCTGGCCTGTGCCCGTGAGTTCCAGGCACGCGGTTACACCGTGCACTGGCTGGGCACCCCGCGTGGCATCGAGAACGAGCTGGTACCCCAGGCAGGTTTGCAACTGCACTTGATCAATGTCACCGGCCTGCGCGGCAAGGGCAAGCTGTCGCTGCTCAAGGCGCCGTTCACCCTGGTCAAGGCCGTGCTCCAGGCGCGGCGCATCATGCGTCAGCTCAAGCCGGTGTGCGTGGTCGGTTTCGGCGGCTACGTGACAGGTCCGGGCGGTGTTGCCGCCAGGCTGTGCGGTGTGCCAGTGGTGGTGCACGAGCAAAATGCCCGTGCCGGTACCGCCAATCGGCTGCTGGTGCCCTTGGCCGGCCGAGTCTGCGAAGCTTTCCCCGGCACGTTCAGTGCTTCGGACAAGCTGCGTACCACCGGCAACCCGGTGCGCAGCGAGCTGTTCATGGACGCCCCGCGCGAGCCCCTGGGTGCGCGTCGGCCTCGCTTGCTGGTGCTCGGCGGAAGCCTGGGCGCGGAACCTCTGAACAAATTGCTGCCCCAGGCCCTGGCCCGGGTGCCTGAGGACATTCGTCCGCAGGTATTCCACCAGGCCGGCAAGCAGCACGACCAGATTACCGCCCAGCGCTATCGCGAGGCTGGCGTCGAGGCTCAGGTAGAGCCGTTTATCAAGGACATGGCCCAAGCCTATGGCTGGGCCGATCTGGTGGTCTGCCGCGCCGGCGCCTTGACCGTCAGTGAGCTGGCTGCGGCCGGCTTGCCATCGATGCTGGTGCCTTTGCCCCATGCCATCGACGATCACCAGACCCACAACGCCCATTATCTGGCCCGCGAAGGCGCTGCCTTCCTGATGCCACAAGCGACAACCGGCGCAGCGGAACTCGCTGAACGCCTGAACGAGGTGCTGATGCAACCGGAAAAACTCACCACCATGGCCGCCACTGCCCGGCGCCTGGCAAAACCTGCGGCCACCCGCACCGTGGTCGATATCTGTCTGGAGGTGGCCCATGGTTGAAAGCCAGAAAGCCATGCCGCAACCGGAAATGCGCCGCATCCGCCGCATCCATTTCGTCGGTATCGGCGGCGTGGGCATGTGCGGAATCGCCGAGGTGTTGCTGAACCTGGGCTACCAGGTGTCGGGCTCCGACCTCAAGACGTCGCCGGTCACCGAGCGCCTGGAATCCTTCGGTGCCGAGATCTTCATCGGTCACCGTGCCGAGAACGCCGCCAGTGCCGATGTACTGGTGGTCTCCAGTGCGATCAACACCGCCAACCCGGAAGTGGCCACCGCCCTTGAGCGGCGCATTCCGGTGGTGCCGCGTGCAGAAATGCTCGCCGAGCTGATGCGCTACCGCCACGGTATCGCCGTCGCCGGTACCCACGGCAAGACCACCACCACCAGCCTGCTGGCCTCGGTGTTCGCCGCCGGTGGCCTGGACCCGACCTTCGTCATCGGTGGCCGCCTCAATGCAGCCGGTACCAATGCCCAGCTCGGCACCAGCCGCTACCTGATCGCCGAAGCCGATGAAAGCGATGCCAGCTTCCTGCACCTGCAGCCGCTGGTGGCCGTGGTGACCAACATCGACGCCGACCACATGGCGACCTACGAAGGCGACTTCAACAAGTTGAAGAAAACCTTCGTCGAGTTCCTGCACAACCTGCCGTTCTACGGGCTGGCGGTGATGTGCCTGGACGACCCGGTGGTGCGCGAGATCCTGCCGCAGGTCAAGCGTCCGGCGGTTACCTACGGTTTCAGCGAAGAAGCCGACGTGCGCGCGATCAATGTCCGCCAGTCGGGCATGCAGACCCACTTCACCGTGCTGCGCCGCGACCGCGAGCCGCTGGATGTGTCGGTCAACATGCCGGGCAACCACAACGTGCTCAATGCCCTGGCGACCATCGCCATTGCCAGCGACGAAGGCATCAGTGACGAAGCCATCGTCCAGGGCCTGTCGGGCTTCCAGGGGGTAGGGCGACGCTTCCAGGTCTACGGCGAACTGCCGGTGGACGGCGGCAGCGTGATGCTGGTCGACGACTACGGTCATCACCCGACCGAAGTGGCCGCAGTCATCAAGGCCGTGCGCGGCGGCTGGCCGGAGCGCCGCCTGGTGATGGTCTACCAGCCGCACCGCTACAGCCGCACCCGCGACCTGTACGACGATTTCGTCCAGGTCCTGGCCGACGCCAACGTCCTGCTGCTGATGGAGGTCTACCCGGCCGGCGAAGAGCCGATTCCCGGTGCCGACAGCCGCCAGCTGTGCCACAGCATTCGTCAGCGTGGCCAGCTCGACCCGATCTATATCGAGCGCGGCATCGAGCTGGCGCCGCTGGTCAAGCCGCTGCTGCGCTCTGGCGACATCCTGCTGTGCCAGGGTGCCGGTGACATCGGCGGCCTGGCCCCGCAATTACTCAAGAGTCCGTTGTTCGCTGGTGCCGTTGCCAGTCAGGGGAAGTCGAAATGACTGATAACCAATACGCCAAGCTGCATTCGACCCTCGCCGTGGAAGACTTCGGTCGAGTCGCCGTGCTCTATGGCGGCAAGAGCGCCGAGCGTCCGGTTTCGCTGAAGTCCGGTGCCGCGGTGATCGAAGCGCTGCGCGGCGCTGGCGTCGACGTGGTCGGCATCGATGTGGGTGATGACCTGCTCGACCGCCTGCAAAGCGAGAAGATCGACCGTGCCTTCATCATCCTCCACGGCCGTGGCGGTGAAGACGGCAGCATGCAGGGCCTGCTCGAATGCCTGGGCATCCCTTACACCGGCAGTGGCATCCTCGCGTCGGCGCTGGCCATGGACAAACTGCGCACCAAGCAGGTCTGGCACAGCCTGGGTATTCCGACCCCGCGTCACGCCGTGCTTACCAGCGAAGCCGACTGTATTTCTGCAGGTGCGGAACTGGGCTTCCCTTTGATCGTCAAACCGGCCCATGAAGGCTCCAGTATCGGTATGGCGAAAGTGAACGGTGTCGACGAATTGATCGCCGCCTGGAAAGACGCCGCCACCTACGATTCGCAAGTGTTGGTCGAACAATGGATCAAGGGTCCGGAGTTCACTGTTGCTGTGCTGCGTGGTCAGGTCCTGCCGCCAATCGCGCTGGGCACTCCGCACACCTTCTACGACTACGACGCCAAGTACATCGCCAACGATACCCAGTACCGCATTCCGTGCGGCCTGGACGAGGCGAAGGAGCAAGAGCTGATCGACCTGACCGCCCGCGCCTGCGACGCCATCGGCATCGCTGGCTGGGGACGGCTGGACGTGATGCAGGATGAGCAGGGACGTTTCTGGCTGCTCGAAGTCAACACCGCACCAGGCATGACGGATCACAGCCTGGTGCCTATGGCGGCGCGCGCGGCCGGCCTTGATTTCCAGCAACTGGTGCTGGCGATCCTGGCAGCCAGCGTAGAGTCGCGAGGTTAAGCCCATGCAAGGCGCGATGTTACGTCATCAGCAACCCGCCACCGGCCGTAGCAAGCCGGTGCCGCGTGGTGCCAGCCGGATGGTGGCCAAGGAGCCACTGTCGGCGCGCCTGCCCAAGGCCAACTTCAGTATTTTCAAGCGACTGCTCTGGCCGGTATTGCTGGTGGCCGCAGGCTTTGGCGCCTATGAAGGTGCACAACGCCTGATGCCCTACGCCGACCGGCCGATCACCAAGATCGCCGTGCAGGGCGACCTCAGCTACATCAGCCAACAGGCGGTGCAGCAGCGAATCGCCCCTTATGTGGCGGCCAGCTTCTTCACCGTCGATCTGGCCAGCATGCGTGCAGAGCTGGAGCAGATGCCCTGGATCGCCCACGCCGAGGTACGCCGGGTGTGGCCGGACGAAGTGGTGATCCGCCTGGAAGAACAGTTGCCGGTGGCGCGTTGGGGCGAAGAAGCCTTGCTCAATAACCAGGGCCAGGCCTTCACTCCGCGCGAACTGGCCAACTACGAGCACCTGCCGCAGCTGTTCGGGCCGCAGCGGGCGCAGCAACAAGTGATGCAGCAATATCAGGTACTGAGCCAGATGTTGCGGCCAATGGGCTTTTCGATTGCACGGCTGGAGTTGCGCGAGCGTGGCAGCTGGTTCCTGACCACTGGCGCCGGCAGCGCCGGAGCGGGCATCGAATTGCTGCTGGGACGTGATCATCTGGTGGAAAAGATGCGCCGCTTCATTGCCATTTACGACAAGACACTCAAAGAACAGATCACGAACATCGCCCGCATCGATCTGCGTTACGCCAATGGCCTGGCCGTTGGCTGGCGGGAACCGAATGCACCGACGACGGCCCAACCCGCCGTTGCGAAGAATTAGAGAGAGGCAGGACCATGGCAAATGCGCATAGCGGCAAAATGATCGTCGGGCTGGATATCGGCACCTCCAAGGTAGTGGCGCTGGTAGGCGAAGTCGCGGCCGACGGTACCCTGGAAATCGTCGGTATCGGCACCCATCCATCGCGCGGGCTGAAGAAGGGCGTGGTGGTCAATATCGAATCGACCGTGCAGTCGATCCAGCGGGCGGTGGAAGAAGCCCAGCTGATGGCCGGTTGCCGGATTCACTCGGCTTTCGTTGGCGTGGCCGGCAATCACATCCGCAGCCTGAACTCCCACGGCATCGTCGCCATCCGCGACCGTGAAGTGAGTTCGGCGGACCTGGAGCGCGTCCTCGACGCCGCCCAGGCGGTCGCCATTCCGGCTGACCAGCGGGTGCTGCACACCCTGCCGCAGGACTACGTGATCGACAACCAGGAAGGCGTGCGCGAGCCACTGGGCATGTCGGGCGTGCGCCTGGAAGCCAAGGTCCACGTGGTGACCTGCGCCGTCAACGCTGCGCAGAACATCGAGAAGTGCGTGCGTCGCTGCGGCCTGGAAATAGACGACATCATCCTCGAGCAGCTGGCTTCGGCCTACTCGGTGCTGACCGACGATGAAAAAGAACTGGGCGTGTGCCTGGTGGACATCGGTGGTGGCACCACCGACATCGCCATCTTCACCGAAGGCGCGATCCGCCACACCGCCGTGATCCCGATTGCCGGCGATCAGGTGACCAACGACATCGCCATGGCCCTGCGTACTCCGACCCAGTACGCCGAAGAGATCAAGATCCGTTACGCCTGTGCCCTGGCCAAGCTGGCCAGTGCCGGCGAAACCATCAAGGTGCCGAGCGTCGGCGACCGTCCGCCACGCGAACTGTCGCGCCAGGCCCTGGCCGAAGTGGTCGAGCCGCGCTATGACGAGCTGTTCACCCTGATCCAGGCCGAGCTGCGCCGTAGCGGCTACGAGGACCTGGTGCCTGCGGGCATCGTCCTGACCGGCGGCACCTCGAAGATGGAAGGTGCGGTAGAGCTGGCCGAAGAGATTTTCCACATGCCGGTACGCCTGGGCGTGCCGCATAGCGTTCGGGGTTTGAGCGACGTCGTGCGCAACCCGATTTATTCCACCGGTGTGGGCCTGCTGACCTATGGCCTGCAAAAGCAGTCCGACGGCGTGTCCCTGACCGGTAACAGCAGCAACAGCTATGGCGATGAACCGAAGGCGCCAGCGTTTGAACGTCTCAAACGCTGGGTCCAGGGCAACTTTTAAAGTTTCAAAGCAGTAGTAGTAGGCGCGAAAACTAGAGAACTGAAAGGAGAGGGAAAATGTTCGAGCTCGTAGACAACGTCCCGCAAAGTCCGGTCATTAAAGTGATCGGCGTCGGTGGCGGCGGTGGCAACGCCGTTAATCACATGGTCAAGAGCAACATCGAAGGCGTCGAGTTCATCTGCGCCAACACTGATGCTCAGGCGCTGAAAAACATCGGCGCGCGTACCATCCTGCAACTGGGTACCGGCGTGACCAAGGGCCTGGGTGCCGGTGCCAATCCGGAAGTCGGTCGTCAGGCCGCCCTGGAAGATCGCGAGCGCATCGCTGAAGTACTGCAGGGCACCAACATGGTGTTCATCACCACTGGCATGGGCGGCGGTACCGGTACCGGTGCTGCGCCGATCATCGCCGAAGTGGCGAAGGAGCTGGGCATCCTCACCGTTGCGGTGGTGACCCGTCCGTTCCCGTTCGAAGGTCGCAAGCGCATGCAGATCGCCGATGAAGGCATCCGCGCCCTGGCCGACAGCGTCGACTCGCTGATCACCATCCCGAACGAGAAGCTGCTGACCATCCTGGGCAAGGACGCAAGCCTGCTGTCCGCCTTCGCCAAGGCCGACGACGTACTGGCCGGTGCGGTCCGCGGTATTTCCGACATCATCAAGCGTCCGGGCATGATCAACGTCGACTTCGCCGACGTGCGCACCGTGATGAGCGAGATGGGCATGGCGATGATGGGTACCGGCTGCGCCAGTGGTCCGAACCGTGCACGTGAAGCGACCGAGGCGGCGATTCGCAACCCGCTGCTCGAAGACGTCAACCTGCAGGGCGCCCGCGGCATCCTGGTCAACATCACCGCAGGTCCTGACCTGTCGCTGGGTGAATACTCCGACGTCGGTAGCATCATCGAAGCCTTCGCTTCCGATCACGCCATGGTCAAGGTCGGTACCGTTATCGATCCGGACATGCGCGACGAGCTGCACGTGACCGTGGTTGCCACGGGCCTGGGCGCGAAGATCGAGAAGCCGGTGAAGGTCATCGACAACACCATGCAGACCGCCGCCATGCAAACCGCCGCGCCTGCGCCGGTGCGCCAGGAGCAGTCGTCGGTGAACTACCGTGACCTGGAGCGTCCGACCGTGATGCGCAACCAGGCTCACGCCGGTGCTGCCGCTGCTGCGAAACTCAATCCGCAAGACGATCTGGACTACCTGGACATCCCGGCATTCCTGCGTCGTCAGGCCGATTGATGAAATTTATCAGGGGTATAAGGGTGATTGGTGTTCAGCAAAGGCCGGGTCTGGTATTATCCTCAGCCTTTGTTGATACCAGTTCGCAATTTGCGCTGAAGCGGCCAATGCCATGATTAAACAACGCACCCTGAAGAATATTATCCGTGCCACAGGTGTCGGCCTGCACTCCGGGGAAAAGGTTTACCTGACCCTCAAACCTGCACCTGTGGATACCGGCATCGTATTTCGCCGTGCCGACCTCGACCCCGTGGTGGAAATTCCCGCCCGCGCGGCCAACGTCGGCGAGACGACCATGTCGACAACGCTGGTCAATGGCGATACCAAGGTAGACACGGTAGAGCACCTGCTCTCGGCCATGGCTGGCCTGGGCATCGATAACGCCTACGTCGAGCTCTCCGCGTCCGAAGTGCCGATCATGGACGGCAGCGCAGGGCCCTTTGTATTCCTGATTCAATCTGCCGGCCTGGAAGAACAGGACGCAGCCAAGAAGTTCATCCGCATCCTGCGCGAAGTGACAGTCGAAGACGGCGACAAGCGCGCCACTTTCCTGCCGTTCGACGGGTTCAAGGTGAGTTTCGAGATCGATTTCGATCACCCGGTGTTCCGTAATCGGACTCAAAGTGCCAGCGTGGACTTTTCCAGCACCTCGTTCGTGAAGGAAGTCAGTCGCGCCCGCACCTTCGGGTTCATGAGTGACATCGAGTACCTGCGCAAGCACAACCTCGCACTCGGCGGTAGTGTGGAAAACGCCATCGTGGTCGACAAGGACGGCGTGCTCAACGAAGACGGTCTTCGCTACGAAGACGAATTCGTCAAGCACAAGATCCTCGACGCCATCGGCGACCTCTACCTGCTGGGCAACAGCCTGATCGGCGAGTTCAAGGGCTACAAGTCCGGACATGCGCTGAACAACCAGCTGCTGCGCAAGCTGATCGAGGAAACTGATGCCTGGGAAGTGGTGACTTTCGAAGATGCCAGTACGGCACCGATCTCTTACATGCGTCCGGTTGCGGCAGTGTAAGTACGAACACTCTCTTCTTTAGTTTTTTTAGGCCACCTTCGGGTGGCCTTTTTTATTGGGCGTCACTACCGGTTGTAGCCACTGCCGTCAGGCTACAGGGTGGTGTTCAGCTATCGGCCGAATCCTTGTCCCGCGCATGACTGGCCAGGCGCTCCAGGGCAGCGCGCAGCTTCGGATCGCTGATGCCCTGGGCGGTGGCCTGGATGCTTTCGGCGGCGCGCGTGGACAGGTCGATGGTGTGCCCGGCAGCGCGGCTCTGGGTGGTCGGCGGCTGTACCTTGAACAGGATCCGGGTGAGGTTGGCGAACGCCTCCAGGGTCTGTAGCTGGCGCTGCAGGCGTTTTTGCTGGTAACGCAGGCGGGTGGCCCAGTGACCATCGGTGACGATCAGCAGCAGGGTGCCTTCACGCCAGGAGGCGATATGGCAATGCTCACGCGCAGCCGGCTGCAACTGGCTGTCGAGCAGCTTTTGCAATTGCGCCAGGCGCTGGGCCTGGCTGAACAGGGCTTTGAGCGGCCTGGCTTCGCGCAACAGTACGGCGGGCGCGCGGGCCGGCAAGGGGCGAAAAGCCATGGGAGGACACCTGAAGTTACAGAACGACCATCTTATCAGATCCCCCGAGGCGCGCCTTGCGCCCGCTCACCGGAAAAACTTCATGTTGTGTATGGGTTGAAGTTGCGTAAAAAGCCCTTATTGTAAAAAAGCCCCGTCAAAGCGCTGTGCCAGCATCGTGGAAATCCGCCACTTTCCTCACCACCGTTTCCGGGTAGAATGCTCGTTCGCATGCGGCCATAAGGGCTGCACGGGCGACTCACGGGGCCGCCCTCCATCCCTATGTGTGGAAGATCCTGCCGATATGTTTGCGCCTTTGTTAAAAAAACTTTTTGGAAGCAAGAACGAGCGTGAGGTGAAGCGCCTGCTCAAGGCGGTGCAGTCCGTCAATGCCTTCGAAGAGAAGATGGTGGCCCTCTCGGACGAACAGCTGCGCGCCAAGACCGCAGAGTTCAAAGAGCGCCTGGCCAAAGGCGAGACCCTCGACCAGATGCTGCCGGAGGCCTTCGCCGTCGCGCGCGAGGCCGGTAAGCGGGTCATGGGCATGCGCCACTTCGATGTCCAGTTGATCGGCGGCATGGCCTTGCACGAAGGCACTATCGCAGAAATGCGTACCGGTGAAGGCAAGACCTTGGTCGCAACCCTGGGCGTGTACCTCAATGCCTTGTCGGGCAAGGGCGTGCACGTTGTCACGGTGAACGACTACCTGGCCCGCCGCGATGCCAACTGGATGCGTCCGCTGTATGAGTTCCTCGGCCTGAGCGTCGGTGTCGTCACACCATTCCAGCCGCCGGAAGAAAAGCGTGCCGCCTATGCCGCCGATATCACCTACGGCACCAACAACGAATTCGGTTTCGACTACCTGCGCGACAACATGGCGTTCAGCCTGGAAGAGAAATTCCAGCGCGAGCTGAATTTCGCCGTGATCGACGAAGTCGACTCCATCCTGATCGACGAAGCGCGGACCCCGCTGATCATCTCCGGCCAGGCCGAAGACAGTTCCAAGCTGTACATCGAGATCAACAAGCTGATTCCGCGCCTCAAGCAGCACATCGAGGAAGTCGAAGGCGAAGTCACCCAGGAAGGTCACTTCAAGATCGACGAGAAGAGCCGCCAGGTCGAGCTCAACGAAGCCGGTCACCAGTTCATCGAAGAGATGCTCGCCCAGATCGGCCTGCTGGCCGAAGGCGAGAGCCTCTACTCGGCGCATAACCTGAGCCTGCTGACCCACGTCTACGCCGGCCTGCGCGCGCACAAGCTGTTCCACCGCAACGTCGAGTACATCGTCCAGGACGGCCAGATCCTGCTGATCGACGAGCACACCGGCCGTACCATGCCGGGCCGCCGCCTGTCCGAAGGCCTGCACCAGGCCATCGAGGCCAAGGAAAACCTGAACATCCAGGCCGAAAGCCAGACCCTGGCCTCGACCACCTTCCAGAACTATTTCCGCCTGTACAGCAAGCTGTCCGGCATGACCGGCACCGCCGACACCGAGGCCTTCGAGTTCGCCCAGATCTATAACCTCAACGTTATGGTCATCCCGCCGAACAAGCCTTTGGCGCGCAAGGACTTCAACGACCTGGTCTACCTGACCGCCGACGAGAAGTACGCGGCGATCATTGCCGACATCAAGGAAAGCATGGCCCAGGGCCGTCCGGTGCTGGTGGGTACCGCCACCATCGAGACCTCCGAGCACATGTCCAACCTGCTCAAGAAGGAAGGCATCGATCACAAGGTCCTGAACGCCAAGTACCACGAGAAGGAAGCCGAGATCATCGCCCAGGCCGGTCGCCCGGGTGCGCTGACCATCGCCACCAACATGGCAGGTCGTGGTACCGACATCCTCCTGGGGGGCAACTGGGAAGTCGAAGTCGCCGCCATGGAAAACCCGACCCCTGAGCAGATTGCCCTGATCAAGGCGGACTGGCAGAAGCGTCATCAGCAGGTGATCGAGTCGGGTGGCCTGCACGTGATCGCCTCCGAGCGCCACGAGTCCCGTCGTATCGACAACCAGCTGCGTGGTCGTGCCGGTCGTCAGGGCGACCCGGGTTCCAGCCGTTTCTACCTGTCGCTGGAAGACAGCCTGATGCGCATCTTCGCCTCCGACCGGGTGAAGAACTTCATGAAGGCCCTGGGCATGCAGTCCGGCGAGGCCATCGAGCACCGCATGGTCACCAACGCCATCGAGAAAGCCCAGCGCAAGGTCGAAGGTCGCAACTTCGACATCCGCAAGCAATTGCTCGAATTCGACGACGTGGCCAACGAGCAGCGTAAAGTCATCTACCACATGCGTAACAGCCTGCTGGCAGCCGACAACATTGGCGACACCATCGCCGACTTCCGCCAGGAAGTGCTCGACGCCACCGTCTCCCAGCACATCCCACCACAGTCGCTGCCAGAGCAGTGGGATGTGGCGGGCCTGGAAGCGGCCCTGGCCAGCGATTTCGGGGTCAAGCTGCCGATCCAGCAATGGCTCGACGAAGACGACCACCTGTACGAAGAAACCCTGCGCGAGAAGCTCATGGCCGAGCTGCTGGCGGCCTACCACGAGAAGGAAGAGCAGGCCAGCGCCGAAGCCCTGCGCACCTTCGAGAAGCAGATCCTGCTGCGCGTGCTGGATGACCTGTGGAAAGACCACCTGTCGACCATGGACCACCTGCGTCACGGTATCCATCTGCGCGGCTACGCCCAGAAGAACCCGAAACAGGAGTACAAGCGCGAGTCGTTCAACCTGTTCCAGGAACTGCTCGATTCGATCAAGCGCGACACCATTCGCGTGCTCTCGCACGTCCAGGTTCGCCGCGAAGATCCGGCTGAAGAAGAAGCCCGCCTGCGCCAGGAAGCCGAAGCCCTGGCCCAGCGCATGCAGTTCCAGCACGCCGAGGCCCCTGGCCTTGATGGCAGCCAGCTGCAGGAAGAGGGCGCCGACGTCGCCGTGGCGGCAGCGCCGGTACGCAACGAACAGAAGCTGGGCCGCAACGAGCCATGCTGGTGTGGTTCGGGCAAGAAGTTCAAGCACTGCCACGGGCAGATCGAGTAACGGTCAGTCGTTACGGCAGTAAACACAGGGGCCGCCTGGCGGCCCATCGCGGCACAAGGCCGCTCCCACAGTGATTACAGTGGGAGCGGCCTTGCACTTCATCACCCCCTATACAGGCTGTTTATCTAGGAGCGCTTTCATGGCTGTTGGTCTTGGTCCTTTGCCAACGTTGCACCCGGTTCCAGGTTTCGAACTCGGCATCGCCTCTGCGGGCATCAAGCGCCCGGGGCGCAAGGACGTGGTAGTGATGCGCTGTGCCGAAGGCTCCAGCGTTGCTGGCGTGTTCACCCTCAATGCCTTCTGCGCAGCGCCGGTGATCCTGGCCAAGCAGCGCGTGCAGGGCACCGTGCGGTACCTGTTGACCAACACCGGCAATGCCAACGCCGGCACCGGCGCCCCGGGCCTGGCCGCTGCCGAGCGCACCTGCGCCAAGCTCGCCGAACTGACTGGCGTCGAGGCCAGCGCCGTGCTGCCATTCTCCACCGGCGTGATCGGTGAGCCGCTGCCGGTCGAGAAGATCGAAGGCGCCCTGCAGGCGGCCCTGGACGACCTGTCGGAAAACAACTGGGCTGCGGCCGCCACCGGCATCATGACCACCGACACCCTGCCCAAGGGTGCCAGCCGTCAGTTCCAGCACGAAGGCGTGACCATCACCGTCACCGGCATCAGCAAGGGCGCGGGCATGATCCGTCCGAACATGGCCACCATGCTCGGCTATATCGCCACCGACGCCAAAGTCGCCCCCGCAGTGCTCAAGGACCTGATGCTCGACGGCGCCAACAAGTCGTTCAACCGCATCACCATCGACGGCGACACCTCGACCAACGACTGCTGCATGCTGATCGCCACCGGCAAGGCGGCTGTCGCGGAGGTCACCGAGGCGCGCGGCCCGCTGTTCGAAGCCTTGAAAAAGGCGGTCTTCGAAGTGTGCATGGAAGTGGCCCAGGCCATCGTCCGTGATGGCGAGGGTGCGACCAAGTTCGTCACCGTTGAAGTCAACGGCGGCGGCAACCACCAGGAATGCCTGGACGTCGGCTACGCCGTGGCCCACTCGCCGCTGATCAAGACTGCGCTGTTCGCCTCCGACCCGAACTGGGGCCGGATCCTGGCAGCCGTTGGTCGTGCTGGCGTGCCGGAGCTGGATGTCAGCCTGATCGACGTGTACCTGGGTGACGTGTGCATCGCCAGCAAGGGCGGACGCAGCGCTACCTACACCGAAGCCCAGGGCGCAGCAGTGATGGCCCAGGAAGAGATCACCATCCGTATCGAGCTGGGCCGTGGCCAGTGCAGCGAAACCATCTGGACCACCGACCTGTCCCACGAGTACGTGAAGATCAACGCCGAATACCGTACGTGATTCCCTTGCAGCCGCTGTGCGGCTGATCGCAGGCTTCGCCGGCTCCCACAGTGACCCCGTCTGGGGCATGATCTGTGGGAGCTGGCGAAGCCTGCGACAAGGACAGAAGGATCTTTTTTTCACACGTTCTGGAGCCGAACCATGAGTTACCACCTGATCATCGGCGACAAGCTGTACTCCTCCTGGTCGCTACGCGGCGCCCTGGCCCTCGAACTGGCCGGTGCCCGCTATGACGAAACCCTGATCAAACTCAACCAGCCCGACACCCGCGCACGTATTCTCGAACATTCGCCAACCGGCAAGGTGCCGCTGCTCAAGTGCGAGCACGGCGTCATCGCCGACTCCCTGGCCATCGCCGAGTACCTCAACGAGCGCCATCCCGAGGCCAATCTCTGGCCAACCGACATCGCTGCCCGCGCCCAGGCGCGTTCGGCCTGTGCACAGATGCACAGCGGTTTCTTTGCCTTGCGTGGCAACATGCCGTTCGATCTGTCCCGTGACCAGGCGCTGGAAAACATGCCCCTGGACGTACAGGTCGATATCGACCGCATCGTCGCCCTGTGGGCCGAATGCCGCCTGGCCTCCAAGGAGACCGGTCCTTTCCTGTTTGGCACGCCAAGCCTGGCGGACGCCTTCTTCGCCCCTGTCGCCGTGCGCCTGCGCACCTACCGGGTAGAGGTGCCTGTCGAAGCGGCTGCCTACATCGAGACGATCTACCAGTGGCCGGCTTTCCAGGCCTGGCAAAAGGCAGGTCTTGCGGAGCGTGAAGGGTGAAACGTATTCATGTAGCCGCTGCGGTCATTCGCGCAGCTGATGGTCGCATCCTGATTGCCCGTCGTGCCGATACCCAGCACCAGGGTGGCCTGTGGGAGTTTCCCGGCGGCAAGGTCGAGGAGGGCGAAGCGGTACAGGTCGCCTTGTCCCGCGAGCTGAACGAAGAGCTGGGGATCGTCGTGACCGCCGCGCGGCCGTTGATCACCGTCAAGCATGACTACCCCGACAAGCAGGTGCTGCTCGATGTCTGGGAAGTCAGCGGTTTTGCCGGCGACCCCCATGGCGCCGAGGGCCAGCCGCTGGAGTGGGTCACGGCGCGGGACCTGCCGCAGTACGAGTTCCCCGAAGCCAACCGGCCGATCGTGGCCGCTGCCCGCTTGCCGGGTGAATACCTGATCACCCCGGACGGCCTGGACACCCCCCACCTGCTGCGTGGCATGCAGAAGGCCATTGCCGGCGGGATCAAGCTGATCCAGCTGCGCGCCCCGAACATGTACGACCCCAAGTACCGCGACGTGGCGGTGGATGCGGTGGGGCTGTGCGCGGGCAAAGCGCAACTGATGCTCAAGGGGCCGCTGGAATGGCTGGGTGATTTTCCGGCGGCGGGCTGGCACCTGACCTCCGAGCAACTGCGCAAGTATGCGAGCAAGGGACGTCCGTTCCCGACGGCGCGCTGGCTGGCGGCGTCCTGCCACAATGCCGAGGAACTGGCCCTGGCCGAGCAGATGGGCGTGGATTTCGTCACCCTGTCGCCGGTGCAGGCGACCCAGACCCATCCCGAGGCCGTGCCGTTGGGCTGGGAGCAGGCGCAACGTTTGATCGAAGGCTTCAGCAAGCCTGTCTACCTGCTGGGCGGTGTGGGCGCTGCTGAACGCGAGAAGGCCTGGCAGCACGGGGCCCAGGGTGTGGCGGGGATCCGGGCATTCTGGCCGGAACTCTGAGTCGACAATCGCCGGCTGCGTCGGCTCCCACAGGTTTGATGAACAACACCGGACCTGTAGGAGCTGGCGAAGCCTGCGATGAGGCCCTCAAGGTTTGGAGGCAGCCTGCCACAGCACCTCGGCCACCCCCTGGCGTCGCCCGATCAGGCGCGCCGCCACAAACAGTAGATCCGACAACCGGTTGATATACGCCAGACCCACCCCGGCCAATGGCTCGACACTGTTCAACTGCTGGCAGCGCCGCTCGGCACTGCGCGCCAGGCTGCGGCAGACATGGGCCTGGGCGATCAATGCCGATCCACTGGGCAGGATGAAATTCTCCAGCGGCCCCAGCTCCTCGTTCCAGCGATCGATCGCCGCTTCCAGGCGTTCCACTTCCGTGGCATTGAGTGCCTGGTAACTGGGCATCGCCAGCTCGCCACCGAGGTCGAACAGGCGGTGCTGGCATGGCGCCAGAACCTCGAACACTTCATCCAGCCCATGCTCGGCCAACCCCGCCAGCAGCAACCCCAACTGGCTATTGAGGCTATCGACCTCGCCAATGGCTTCGATCCGCGGATGATCCTTGGGCACCCGGCGGCCGTCGCCCAGGCCGGTCTCGCCCTTGTCGCCGGTGCGGGTGTAGATCTTCGACAGGCGAAAACCCATGTTCATGACTCCGTCTTGGGGGGCTCGACTGCTGTCGGTGCGGTATTGGCCAGGGGCAGGCGCAAGGTGAAGCAGGTGCCCTGGCCAGGTGCCGACTGCACTTCCATCTGGCCCTTGTGGTTGTTGGTAATGATGAAATACGACACCGACAGGCCAAGGCCGGTGCCCTGGCCGATCTCCTTGGTGGTGAAGAACGGCTCGAAGGTGCGCTTGCGCACTGCTTCGGGCATACCGACGCCGTTGTCCTCCACCTGGATCTCTGCCCAGGGCGGATTGAGCCGGGTGCGCAGGATGATGCGGCCGGGTTCGCTGTCGTCTTCGCGCAGGTGAATGGCCTGGGCGGCGTTCTTCAGCAGGTTGAGCAACACTTGTTCCAGCTCGTTGGCGGTGCAGGGCACCGGGCCCAGCTCGGGGTCGAACTGGCGGATGATGGCCTGGCCCTTGAAGTCGAAGCCGATGGTCAGGTCGAAATCGTTGCCGGCGATTTCCACCGCCTGGTCGATCAGCGCCGGCAGGTCGCAAGGGGCCAGCTGGCGGTTGCTGCGCCGACTGAAGCTGAGCATGTGGGTGACGATCTTGGCGGCGCGGGCACCGGCCTGCTGGATACCGTCGAGCAGCTGCGGCACTTCGCGGCTTTCCAGGTAGCGATTGACGGCGGGCAGATCGATGCCCACTTCTTCGGCCTGTTCCATGTTCCTGGCAAGGTCCGGCGACAAACGCCGGCGGATGTTCTGCACGTTGTGCAGGATCGCCCCCAGCGGGTTGTTGATTTCATGGGCCATGCCGGCCGCCAGGCCACCGACCGAGAGCATCTTCTCCGACTGCACCATCATTTCTTCCAGGGACAGGCGCTGGGTGATGTCGTCGATGCGGATCACCACGCCGCGCCCGCCACCGCCCATCAGCGGGTAGAAGGTCAGGGCGTAGTGGCGGGCGTCGTCGTCCTTGGTCCAGGTGACCCGCTCGATCTTCGCCACCCGGTGCTTCTCGACGCTTTCCTTGAGCTGCGGCAGGAACGGCTTGAGCGGCTCGAAGGCAAGGAAGATCGGCTGGTTGAGCGCTTCGTCCAGCGGGGTGCCGGAGAGCACGCTGGCTTCCTGGTTCCACTGGGTGACATACAGCTGTTCGTCCAGGGCGATCAGCGCCGAGGGCATGGAGTCGATGATGCTGTTGAGGTAGTTCTGGAACCCCGTGAGCTTTTTCTCGATCTTGCTACGCACCTGGACTTCCAGCTCCAGTTTGCGGTTGGTGTGGCGGGTTTCTTCGGCCAGGCCCTGGGCCTGGTCGTAGGCTTCCTGGAATTCGTCGCGGGTACGCTTGAGCTGCTGCTCGCGGGCTTCGATACGCGACAGCATGGTGTTGAAGGCTTCGGCCAGGCTGCCGATTTCGTCGTCATTGCCGCGCCGGGCGCGCAGGGCGTAGTTCTCTTCGCGGGTGACCTGGCGCGACAGTTCTTCGAGCTGGTAGATCGGCTGGGTGATCAGGCGCTTGATCTGCCGGGCGATGATCATCCACAAGAGGATACTGAACACCAGGATGCCCAGGCTGGCGGTCAGGGTGCCGGTGTAGAAGGCCACGGGCAGCTCGCTGCTGGCCACCAGCAACAGGTAGCCCGGCGGCCCGCCCGGGCGCGGCAGCTGGGTCAGCTGGGTGCTGCGAAACTCGGTCAGGCGCCAGTTTTCGATGTTGCGATAACGCTTGGGCAGGGGCAGCACTTCACCGTGCTGTAACTGCGCCAGCAGTTTGCCGTCGCCCCCGTACACGGCGGCGGCGCGCAAGGGGGTGTAGCTGTCCAGTTCCTTGAGCAGGGCCTTGGCGGCCTCGGGCGAGTCCGCCGCCTGGGTGGACAATTGCGGATTGGCCACCAGCCGGCCGATGGTCTGCAGGGCCTGCGGCGCCATGCTTTCCTGGGAGATCCAGTAGGCGGCGCTGATGAAAGTCAGGTTGGCCACCAGCAGGATGGTGATCAACAGCACCAGCAGGGCGGCCAGCAGTTTCTGGCCAACCGGCAGGTTTTCCAGGCGTTCGCGCAGCGTCATGTGAAAGCCAGATCCCGGTCTGTAGGTGAAAGGGCAGGGTAACGCTGCGCTCAGTCGCTGGGCAATCCGCGCGCGTTCAGGTGTTCGACCAGGCGCCGGTAGAGCCGCTCCAGGTGCGGCAGCTCGCGGCCATGACGGCTGGCGACGCGGCAGGCATGGCCGAGCAGGTAGTGGATCTCGGTGCGCCGGCCCTGGCGAACATCCTGGTACATGGAAGAGTAGTTGGCCGCCGTGGCCTTGATCACCCGCTCCACTTCTTGGTCCAGGTCTTCGGCGGCTTCGGGCTGGCCACAGTACTGCAGCAGTTCGGCGAGTTCGGCGCAGAGGGTCGCCACTTCGCAGTGATGCGCCTGCAGGCCGCCGTTCTGGCACTCATGCAGCACCGTCAGGGGATTGATGGCGCAGTTGAGCGCCAGCTTGCGCCACAGGCGGGTGAGGATATCCGGGGTCCACTCATGGGGAATGCCGGCGTCGGCCAGCTCGTCGAGCCATTCGGGGGCCAACGGGTTGGCAGGATCGCCCAGCCAGTTGAAGCCATGGCCGGCGAAATTCACCCGCCAGTCGGCTTCGCGAAACGCGCCTTCGGTGCTGGAGGCGAAGATGCAGCGGGCATGGGGCACCCGGTTGGCGACCTCGTCCTGGCTGCCCAGGCCGTTCTGCAGCAGGATCAGCTCGGCGCCGTGGGCCAGGCGCGGCGCCAGTTGCGCCACTGCCTGCTCGGCATCGTAGGCCTTGCAGGCCACCAGCAGGCGATGAATGGGCGTGTTGTCCTGTGCGGTCTGTGCCGGAATGGCGTGC
The DNA here is from genome assembly GCF_044769005.1 of Pseudomonas sp. NPDC090755. Lineage (NCBI taxonomy): Bacteria > Pseudomonadati > Pseudomonadota > Gammaproteobacteria > Pseudomonadales > Pseudomonadaceae > Pseudomonas > Pseudomonas sp. NPDC090755. Next base: position 125,123 of record NZ_JBIVXC010000007.1, read on the forward strand.
AATTGCGCCTGGCCGTGTTCAACCAGGGTCAGGCCGCCAGCCGCTTCGTAGGCCGCAAGGCGCGGCGTATCGCGCAGGATCAGGCGGACCGCTTTGCCGGCACGGGCCAGACGGCAGGCCCAGAGGCTGCCCAGACTCCCCGCGCCGAGAATATGCCAGGTGCTGCTCATCAGCGTTTCGCAACCGTTATAATGAGCCGGCATTTTAACCGTCAAACCCGACGCGCTCCATCACGCTCTGCAATCAGGGCCGTGAGCGCGCATTTATTTTCTGGAGAATCGCTATGCCGTCGTTCGACGTGGTATCGGAACTGGACAAGCACGAAGTCACCAACGCCGTTGAGAACGCCGTGAAGGAACTGGACCGCCGCTATGACCTCAAGGGCAAGGGCAGTTTCGAGTTCAAGGAAAAGGAACTGACCGTCAACCTGACCGCCGAAGCCGAGTTCCAGCTCGAGGCGATGATCGAGATCCTCAAGCTGGCCCTGGTCAAGCGCAAGATCGACGTGCAGTGCCTGGAGGTCAAGGACGCTTACGCATCGGGCAAGGTGATGAAGCAGGAAGCCGTGCTCAAGGAAGGTATCGACAAGGAGCTGGCGAAGAAGATCGTTGCCCACATCAAGGACGCCAAGCTCAAGGTCCAGGCCGCCATCCAGGGCGAGCAGGTACGTGTCACCGGCAAGAAGCGCGACGATCTGCAGGAAGCCATCGCCGCCCTGCGCGCCCGCGAGTTCGGCATGCCGCTGCAGTTCAACAATTTCCGCGACTAAGCCCACCGTATACGGAACCTTGGCGCCGAATCGGCGTCCGAGGTCCTTAGGGCCGCTGAAACGATTGCGGCAGGGATTTTCAGCTTCATTGCCGCTCGGCATCAGGAGAACACTATGGATTTCAACGCTGAGGTCGACCAACTGGTCAAGACTTCGCAAACCTGGCTCCCATTGATCATGGAGTACAGCAGCCGTCTGTTACTGGCGCTGGTGACCCTGGCCATCGGCTGGTGGCTGATCAACAAGGTGACCTACCGCCTGGGCAAGCTGCTTGCCCTGCGTAACGCCGACCTCGCGCTGCAAGGCTTTATCAGCAGCCTGGCGAACATCGTCCTGAAGATCCTGCTGATCGTCAGCGTCGCCTCGATGATCGGTATCGAAACCACCTCGTTCGTCGCCGCCATCGGTGCCGCGGGCCTGGCCATCGGCCTGGCCTTGCAGGGCAGCCTGGCGAACTTCGCCGGCGGGGTACTGATCCTGCTGTTCCGTCCGTTTCGCATCGGCGACTGGATCGAAGCCCAGGGTGTCGCAGGCACCGTGGACAGCATCCAGATCTTCCATACCGTGCTGCGCACCGGTGACAACAAGACTGTGATCATGCCCAACGGCAGCCTGTCCAACGGCATCATCACCAACACCAACCGCCAGCCGACCCGCAAGGTGGTGTTCGATGTCGGTGTCGACTATGACGCCGACCTGCAGAAGGCCCGTGGCGTACTGCTGGAACTGGCCCAGGATCCACGCGTGCTCAAGGATCCGGCGCCGCAGGCGGTGATTTCCACCCTGGGCGACAGCTCGATCACCGTATCGCTGCGTATCTGGGTAAACACGGCCGACTACTGGGACGTGCTGTTCATGCTCAACGAGCATGCCCGCGACCGCCTCAAGGCAGAGGGCATCGATATTCCCTTCCCGCAGCGGGTGATCCGCATGGTGCAGGAAGGGGCGGTGCAGTAAGTACCGGTCCCATCGCGGGGCGATGCCCGCTCCCACCTGTGGGAGCGGGCATCGCCCGCGATGCTTCTACGGTCATTACACTTGTTCACGTCTTCACGCTACCTGCACCGCGACCTTTCTGGCATATAGGCTGGCTTACCTTTGTTTGTCCGGTCTTGCCATGCTCACCCCGCTGATCTACATCACGCCACTGCGTGCCTTCTGCTTCGCCATGTGCCTGGCACTGTTCGAACTGCTGACCTACCTTGCCAGCGATGCGGTGATGCCCGCCATGCCGGTAGTGGTCGGTGACCTGGATGCCAGCCCCGAATTCATCCCCCACGCCCTGAACCTGTACCTGCTCGGCGGTGTACTGCTGCAATGGCTGATCGGGCCGCTGGCCGACCGCTATGGCCGCAGGCCGTTGCTGCTGGGCGGTTGCGCGTTTTTCTGCATCGCTTGCCTGGCGGCCTTCTGGGTCCAGAGCATCGAACTGTTCAACCTTTTGCGCCTGCTGCAGGGCATCGGCCTGGGCTTTGTGGTGACCGTCAGCTACCCGGCCTTGAACGAAGCGTTCAGCGAGGCCGACGCGGTACGCATGATGGCCCTGCTGGCCAATATCGCGCTGCTGTCGCCGCTGCTGGGGCCGCTGGTGGGCACCTTGTTGCTGGAATGGGTGTCGTGGCGCTGGTTGTTCGTGATTTTCGGCGTCTGTGCCGTGCTGGCCTGGGTGGCGTTGTACCGCTTCATGCCGGAAACCCTGGGGGTGGAGCGTCGTGACGGTTCGCGCCTGGCCTTCCAGCCCATCCATCTGCTGCCGTTGCTGGCCGGCTACGGCCAGTTGCTCGCCAACCGCCGCTTTGTCGCCGGTAGCGCGGCCCTGGGCCTGGTCGGCTTGCCGTTGATCGGCTGGATCGGTCTGTCGCCGGTGCTGCTGATCCACGATGAAGGCCTGAGCACCCTGGAGTACGCGCTGTGGCAACTGCCGGTGTTCGGCGGACTGATCCTGGGCAACCTGGTCATCAACCGCATTGCCGATCGCTACCCGCTCAAGAGCCTGGTGCGGCGGGCACTGTGGCCGTACCTGGCGGGTTTGCTGGGCATGATGCTGGCGACCTGGCTGGTGCCCGGTGTGCCGAGCCTGGTGGCGGGGCTGTCGGTCTATGCCCTGGGCCTGGGGATTGCCAACGCCGTGCTGTACCGCATGACGCTGTTTTCCAGCGAGCAGAGCAAGGGCTTGGTCTCGGCGATGCTGGGCATGATCACCATTGCCTTGCTGGGCCTGGGCGGGGTGTTGCTGGCGATGCTCGGCGCCGGCGCCAGCCTGCTGAGCTTCGCCCTGGCGGCGGGTGTTGCTGGCATCCTGGCGCTGTGGCCGCTGAGAGTTGTTCTGGGCGTTTCCGACGAGCAGGCCGAGGCGATGCCGGGATAACCCCGGCAAGCGCCTCAGGCGGGCTCAGGGGCGCTGTTCGGCAACCGGGTTGTCGACCGGTAGCTGTTTGCCCTTGTCCTGTTCCTGGCGCCAGTGCAGGGCGATCAGGATCAGGGTCGGCACACCGAGCAGGGCGGTAATCAGGAAGAAGTCGTGGTAGCCGAACTTCTCCACCATCACGCCCGAGTAGCCGCCGATCAGGCGCGGCAACAGCAGCATGATCGAACTGAGCAGGGCGTACTGGGTGGCGGAGAACTTCAGGTTGGTCAGGCTCGACAGGTACGCCACGAACGCCGAGGTGGCAAGGCCCGAGCTGAAGTTGTCCAGGGAAATGGTCAGCACCAGCATCTGCAGGTTGGGGCCCATGTCGGCCAGCATCAGGAACAGGATGTTGGTCGCCGCCGACGCGGCGCCGCCGATGAACAGGATCGGCAGGATGCCGAAGCGCACGATCAGCAGGCCGCCCATGCCGGCGCCGACCAGGGTCATGATCAGACCGAAGATCTTGCTGACGCTGGCGATCTGGTCCTTGGTGAAGCCCTGGTCGATGTAGAACACGTTGGCCATCACACCCATGACCGTATCGGACATCCGGTAGGTGGCGATCAGGCCCAGCAACAGCAGGGCTTGCCAGCGGTAGCGGTGAATGAAGTCGTTGACCGGCGTCAGTACCGGCGCCAGGCCGCGGCGTCCCAGGGACGACAGGCACAGCACGGTCAGGGTGATGTACAGGATTGCCCGCAGGAAGGCGCGGTCTTCGAGCAGCAGGTCGAGCAGGCTTGCGCCTTCGAACAGCACGCTGGCGAAATCGGTGTTGTACAGCTGGGTGAACATGGCCGGTACCGAAACCAGCAGGATGATCAGCACGAATACCGACACCAGCTGATGGGCCAGGCCGTAACGGGCTGCCGACAACTGGGTGCGCAGGGGTACGGGCGGTTCACGCATCAGGAAGGTGGTGATCAGCGCCGGCAGCATCATGATGCCGAACAGCACATAGGTGCCGGTCCAGGCCTTGTGCAGGTAGCTGAAGCCGGTGGAGCCAAAGCCTTCGGCGAAAAACAGCGCGCCGGCCGTGGCCAGCAGGGCGGCGACCCGGTAGCCGGCCATGTAGCTGGCGGCCAGGGCGGCCTGGCGCTGGTCGTCGGCGATTTCCAGGCGATAGGCATCGACAGCGATGTCCTGGGTGGCCGAGGCAAAGGCCACCAGTACCGCCAGGGCAATCAGCCAGGACAGGTGTTTTTGCGGGTCGCAGAAGCCCATGCCGATCAGGCCCACCACCACCAGCAGTTGCGACAGGGCAAGCCAGGAGCGGCGGCGACCGAGCTTGCCGAGCAGCGGCAGGCGCCATTGGTCGAGCAGTGGCGACCAGACCCACTTGAAGGCATAGGCCAGGCCGATCAGGCTGGCATAGCCGATGGTTTCGCGAGCGACCCCGGCTTCGCGCAACCACACCGACAGGGTCGAGAACACCAGCATATAGGGCAGGCCGGCGGCAAAGCCGAGCAGCAACAGCACCAGGGTGGACGGGCTGGCATAGGCAGCGAGCGCAGCGCGCCAGGTTTTACGGGGCATGGGCCAACATCTGCCTCAAGTTTACGAAAACAAAGCGCGCACTCTAACCGCTGTGCTCCGTTGGGCGCCAGCCATGGCGCAACATATCCACACGATTATTGTGCAGTGTGACCCCTTCTGCCCGCAGTCGTGCACGCTGCTCGTCGCCTGACGGGGTGCCCAGGGCCAGGCTCAGGCGACCACCGGCAGCCAGTACCCGATGCCAGGGCAATCGGGTGTCAGCCGGCAGCTGGCTCAGGGTGCGCCCGACCCAGCGCGCTGCGCGGCCCAGGCCGGCCAGTTCGGCCAACTGGCCATAGCTGACCACCTTACCGGGCGGCACCTGGTCGAGCACCAGGTAGAGCGCCATTCGTCGGGCTTGTGGGTCTTCCGTCGGATCGCCGGGTGCAGGCTTCATCGCGGCTCCCCGCGCAGGGGCAGGTAAACAGGCGTGTTCACCGGCGAAACAGGAATTGAACTCATTGGCATAGGGTAGGTCAGTCCTTGCTCCACGGGCGGGTATCTGGATAATGCCCGACTTTTTTCGCGAACCAGAGTCCGTTGTTGCTTATGTTTTCCAGATTCTTGCTGTTCCTTGCTGCCGTTGTTGCCTGTGCCCCGGCCGTCGCTGATACCGTCTGGATGAAGAATGGCGACCGGCTCAGTGGCAAGATCTCGGTGTTCGATGGCGGCAAGCTGCTGCTGCAGACCACCTACGGTGGCGCCATTGCCCTGGACTGGAAACAGGTCAAGACCCTGGAAAGCGACCAGGAGCTGCTGGTCAAGCAGGATGCCTACACCGGCGAGAAAGCCAAGTCACTGCATGCCGCCGACGATGGCAAGGTGACCCTGGCCAACGACGAGGCGCCCAAAACCGTGGAACTGGCCAGTATCCAGCAGATCATGAAGCCCAAGCCTGTGGTCGAGGACCTGTCCTGGAAGGGCAATGTCGACCTGGCCATGGACTACAAGCGCGCCGATACCGACAGCGATGACTATGACGTCGACTTCAAGACCTCGGCACGCCATGGCCGCTGGCGGCACCAGGCCGAAGGTGAGTACAACCGCGAAAGCAAGGACGACGTCACCACCACCAACAACTGGAGCGCGGAGTACGCGCTGGACCGCTTCCTGACCGAGAAGTGGTTCTGGCAGGGTCGTATGGAGTTCAAGCGCGACCATATCGAGGACCTCTCCCGCCAGCGCACCGTGGGTACCGGCCCCGGTTACCAGTTCTGGGATGACGAGCTGGGCGCCTTCTCCCTGGGTTCGCTGCTCAACCGCACCGACTATGAATACGCCGACGGCGGCAAGGACAACTTCTATTCCTTGGGTATGAAGTGGGACTACAACCGCTACCTGATGGGCAAACGTGTGCAGTTCTTCACCAATGGTGAAGTCGGCAAGCCGCTGGGCGGGGTAGCCGACTATGCCCTGGATGCCGAGATGGGCCTGCGCTACAAAGTCACCGAGTGGGCCTCGCTCAATCTCAAGGCCGAGAAGGACATCATCCGCGGCACCCGCGAGAGCGACCTGGACAAGACGCGTTATACCGCAGGCTTCGGTGTGACCTGGTAAGCGCGCTGGCAACCCGGGGCGATACTGATTATTTTGTCGGATAAGTAGCTGGCCATCTGATCCCTGCAGCCAGTCCTCCGCTATCGTCGAGTCGGGAGTCACACGTGAGCACCAAAACCGCACAGCAAGCCCGCGAGCTATTGCTCAAGGAATACCGTGGGGTCCTGTCGACCCATTCCAAGTCGATGCCGGGCTACCCTTTCGGCTCGGTGGTGCCCTATTGCCTGGATGCCGAGGGTAACCCGCTGATTCTGATCAGCCGCATTGCCCAGCACACCCATAACCTGCAGAAAGACCCCAAGTGCTCGCTGTTGGTCGGCGAGCGCGATGCCGAGGATGTGCAGGCCGTCGGTCGCCTCACCGTGCTGGCCGAGGCACAGCGGCTCGAGGCGCCCGAGGCCGTGGCGGCCGCAGCCGAGCGCTATTACCGCTACTTCCCCGAATCGAGCAATTACCACAAGGCCCATGACTTCGACTTCTGGGTGCTCAAGCCGGTGCGTCACCGCTATATCGGCGGTTTTGGCGCGATCCACTGGATCGACCACCTGAACCTGGCCAACCCCTTTGCCGGCCAGGCCGAGGCGAGCATGATCGAACACATGAACAGCGATCACGCCAATGCCATCGGACACTACGTCGAGCTCAGCGGCCTGCCACGCAGCGCGGCAGCGCAAATGGTCGGCATCGACAGCGAAGGCATGCACCTGCGCATTGGCCAGGGCGTGCACTGGTTGCCGTTTGCCGCACCTTGCAACACGCCGAAACAAGTGCGCGAAGCCCTGGTATTTCTGGCCCACGCCGATCAATGGCCGGATCGTTCGGCTGCCGAGGCTTGAAATAGTGAAGGGCCGCAACCATTAAAGGTCTACTGCAAGGACATCTTGCGCAGAGGATCCATTGATGCGTGCCTTTCTACTGTTGTTTCTGATTTTCCCGGTGCTGGAGCTGTATGTGTTCTTCAAGGTCAGCACCGCGATCGGCTTCTTTCCGGCGTTGCTGCTGATCATTGCCGGCTCCGCCCTGGGTGTGCTGGTGGTGCGGGTGGCCGGCCTGGCCACCGCCTTGCGCGCGCGTGAAAGCCTGCAACGCGGCGAACTGCCCGCCGAAGACATGTTCCAGGGCCTGATGCTGGCGCTCGGTGGTGGCCTGCTGCTGTTGCCGGGTTTCATCAGTGACGTTATCGGTCTGGTCTGCCTGCTGCCGTTCACCCGCCGCCTGCTCGGGCGCAAGCTGCGTGAGCGTGCGCAAGCCCAGGCCATGCGCCAGCGCGCTTTTGCCGATGAGCCGTTCATGGCCCGCCCGGGCAGTGCGGGTAGCCAGCCGCGCCAACCCGATGTGATCGAAGGTGAGTACGAGCACCACGAACCACGTGAGCCGCGCGATCCTCGTCTTCCGTAAGCGTTGCCAGTACCTGTCGAAACGGCCCCGAAAGGGGCCGTTTTTCTTTGTCCGCTGCTATCGCTAAAAAATTTAACGACCAAGCCTTGTAATTGCTCTTGGCGACCTCATGTATGGGTCACCGCAAGGTTTCTGGTGGCTTGCCCCAGACTTTACATGCGTGGTTCGCCTTCGCGGGCCACGAGCGGCTACGCCGCAAGCATCAACCCGCCGGTGTCGATACCGGCCGATGAAAACCACAATTAGGAGAGATCGACAATGAAGCTTCGTCCTCTGCATGACCGCGTCGTCATCCGTCGCAGCGAAGAAGAATCGAAAACCGCTGGCGGTATCGTTCTGCCAGGTTCGGCCGCTGAAAAACCTAACCGTGGCGAAATCGTCGCTGTAGGTACCGGTCGCATCCTGGACAACGGTGAAGTGCGTGCGCTGGCCGTGAAAGTGGGTGACAAGGTGGTTTTCGGCCCTTACTCGGGCAGCAACACTGTGAAAGTTGACGGCGAAGACCTGCTGGTAATGGCTGAGAACGAGATTCTCGCTGTTATCGAAGGCTGATTCCGCTGGTTTCCCGTTACTCCAAAGTATTCAAGGATTAAACGATCATGGCTGCTAAAGACGTAAAATTCGGCGATTCCGCCCGTAAGAAAATGCTGGTTGGTGTCAACGTTCTGGCTGACGCGGTAAAAGCGACCCTGGGCCCGAAAGGCCGTAACGTTGTCCTGGCCAAGAGCTTCGGCGCGCCAACCATCACCAAAGACGGTGTTTCGGTTGCCAAGGAAATCGAACTCAAAGACGCCTTCGAAAACATGGGCGCCCAGCTGGTCAAGGAAGTTGCTTCCAAGGCCAACGACGCTGCCGGTGACGGCACCACCACCGCTACCGTCCTGGCTCAAGCCATCGTCAACGAAGGCCTGAAAGCCGTCGCTGCCGGCATGAACCCGATGGACCTCAAGCGCGGCATCGACAAGGCCACTGCTGCCGTCGTCGCCGAGCTGAAGAACCTGTCCAAGCCATGCGCCGACTCCAAGGCCATCGCCCAGGTGGGTACCATCTCCGCCAACTCCGACAACTCCATCGGTGACATCATCGCCGAAGCCATGGAAAAAGTCGGTAAAGAAGGCGTGATCACCGTTGAAGAAGGCTCGGGCCTGGAAAACGAACTGTCGGTCGTAGAAGGCATGCAGTTCGACCGTGGCTACCTGTCGCCATACTTCGTCAACAAGCCGGACACCATGGTTGCCGAGCTGGATGGCCCGCTGCTGCTGCTGGTTGACAAGAAGATCTCCAACATCCGCGAACTGCTGCCAGTTCTGGAAGCCGTCGCCAAGGCCGGCCGTCCGCTGCTGATCGTGGCTGAAGACGTCGAAGGCGAAGCGCTGGCTACCCTGGTAGTCAACAACATGCGCGGCATCGTCAAGGTTGCTGCAGTCAAGGCACCTGGCTTCGGCGACCGCCGCAAGGCCATGCTGCAGGACATCGCCGTCCTGACCGGCGGTACCGTGATCTCCGAAGAAATCGGCCTGAGCCTGGAGTCCGCTACCCTGGATCACCTGGGTAACGCCAAGCGTGTGACCCTGTCCAAGGAAAACACCACCATCATCGACGGTGCTGGCGTTGAAGCCGACATCGAAGCGCGCGTCAAGCAGATCCGCGCCCAGATCGAAGAGACTTCCTCGGACTACGACCGTGAGAAGCTGCAAGAGCGTCTGGCCAAGCTGGCTGGCGGTGTTGCCGTGATCAAGGTCGGTGCTGGCACCGAAGTTGAAATGAAAGAGAAGAAAGCCCGCGTTGAAGACGCCCTGCACGCTACCCGCGCAGCCGTCGAAGAAGGCGTGGTGCCTGGCGGTGGTGTCGCCCTGGTGCGTGCACTGAATGCCATCGAAGCCCTCAAAGGCGACAACGAAGAGCAGAACGTCGGTATCGCCCTGCTGCGTCGCGCCGTTGAAGCACCGCTGCGTCAGATCGTTGCCAACGCCGGCGACGAGCCAAGCGTTGTGGCTGACAAGGTCAAGCAAGGTTCGGGTAACTTCGGTTACAACGCTGCTACCGGCGAGTACGGCGACATGATCGAAATGGGCATCCTGGACCCAGCCAAGGTCACCCGTTCGGCACTGCAAGCTGCCGCTTCGATCGGTGGTCTGATGATCACCACCGAAGCCATGGTCGCTGACCTGCCGGAAGACAAGCCAGCCATGCCAGACATGGGCGGCATGGGTGGTATGGGCGGCATGGGCGGCATGATGTAAGCCAGCCGTACCCGCTTGAAAAAAAAGCCCCGCCTAGTGCGGGGCTTTTTTGTTTGCGACGATTACGCAGCGCCTGTAGCCGCTGCCGTCAGGCTGCGATCGGCCGCGCAGCGGTCGCAAACCTACGACTACAGTGATTTGTCTGCCATATCGTATCGCGGGGCAAGCCCGCTCCTACCCGACACCGTTACCGGTTTTCGGTACAAGACGCCGTAGTAACAGCCCAGGCTGATCAACCAGCAGAACACCGCGGTCCACACGTTGTGGGAAAAGAAATGCGCACCTTGCAGCATGCGTCCCACCGAAAACAGCGTGCCCAGTCCAAACGCAACCAGCAGCGCAGCACGGGCCAGGCGTGGACGACGATCACGCAAGGCGAAGAACAGGGCGAACAAGGTAAAGCCGGTGGCCGCATGCCCACCGGGCCAGCAACGTCCTGGCTTGTCGGTCGCTGGGCGTGGGCTCAGCAGTTCACTGTAGGTTTCCTTGCCACCGAACTCCTGCAGGCTCCAGGGACACTGCACGGCGGTCACCGCCTTGAGCGGCGTGACGAAGCTGGTTGAAAGCGCCATGGCCATGACCAGGCAACCCAGTTCCCGACGCCAGTTTTTCAGGCGCTGCCAGAAGAAACTGGCGACAAATGCGACAATGGCACCCAGAGCCACGACGATCACTGCCTGTTTGGCACGGTCATGCAGGATGTCTTCGAGGAAATAGCTGTGGCGGCCAATGAACTGGCCTGCCACCGGATCGTACATCAACCTGGCCAGGTCCATGTCCAGTGAGGTGAGTTCGAGCAGGATCAGGGTCAGGGCGGTCATTGCAGGGATGCCCAGGGCAAGCCAGAGGTTGAGCGGGCGGGAGGTGGCAGGTAGGGGCATGGCAGGTCCAGGCGGGTCGGTGGCGGTTGCGACCGGCGATTCTCAACCAGGTGCCATCGCTTGTCCGTGAAGCTCTGGTGAAAAAAACGTTAACCTGCAATAAAGCTGCGCTGGCCTAGCCGTGCGCGGTCGATGGCCGTAAGCTGCGCCTGCCAAGCAGGCAAAAGCCCTGGACAGGAGAACTCCATGCGAATCCTACTGGTTGAAGACAACCGCGATATCCTCGCCAACCTGGCCGATTACCTGGGCCTTAAGGGCTACACGGTGGATTGCGCCCAGGACGGTCTGTCCGGATTGCACCTGGCCGCCACCGAGCACTACGACCTCATCGTGCTCGACATCATGCTCCCGGGCATCGACGGCTATACCCTGTGCAAGCGCCTGCGTGAGGACGCCCGGCGGGATACGCCGGTGATCATGCTCACCGCCCGTGACCAACTGGATGACCGCCTGCAGGGCTTTCGCTCCGGTGCCGATGACTACCTGCTCAAGCCCTTTGCCCTGTCGGAACTGGCGGCGCGTATCGAGGCGGTCCTGCGTCGTGCCCAGGGCGGTGGACGGCGCACCTTGCAGGTCAGCGACCTGAACTACGACCTCGACACCCTGGAAGTGACCCGCGACGGCAAGATGCTCAAGCTCAACCCGGTCGGCTTGAAGCTGCTGGCAGTCCTGATGCAGAAGAGCCCCCATGTGTTGCGCCGCGAGGTGCTTGAAGAAGCGCTCTGGGGTGACGACTGCCCCGATAGCGACAGCCTGCGCAGTCACGTGCACCAGTTGCGCCAGGTGATCGACAAGCCGTTCGACAAACCCCTGCTGCATACCGTCCACGGCGTCGGTTACCGCCTGGCCGAGGGCCGCGATGGAGTTTAAGCAGAGCCTTGCCCAGCGGATCATCATCGCCTTTGCCTTGATGAGTGCACTGGTGGCCGGTGCCTTCGCGTTCGGCATCGTGGCCACCGTGCACCTGGTCGAAGAACGGCTGATCTCGGCGGTACTGGGCGGCGATCTGCAGCGTCTGCTGCGCATGGACAGTGTCAGTGACTGGAGCCATCGCCCGCGACCGGACCAGTTGTTCTACTACAGCGGTGGGCGCGACGATTTCGAGTTGCCCAAGGACTTGCGTCACCTGACACCCGGTTTCCACGAGGTGTTCCGCGAGCAGCTCTCCTACCACGCCATGGTCGAGGTGGTGGATGGGCGGCGTTATGTCCTGCTGCAGGACCAGAGTGATTTTGAAGAGCGTGAGCGGGTGCTGTTTGCGATCGTGGTGGTGGGCTTCGTCCTCAGCCTCGCCCTGGCGGTGTTCCTCGGCTGGGTGCTGGCGCGCCGGGTAATGGCGCCGGTGATCCGCCTGGCACGCCAGGTACGTCATCGCGACCAGTTACTGGGCCTGGCGCCGCCCCTGGCACCGGACTATGCCGCTGACGAAGTCGGCCAGCTGGCCGTGGCTTTCGACGATACCCTTGGGCGCCTGCGCGATGCCCTGACCCGCGAACGCCTGTTCACCAGCGATGTCAGCCATGAGTTGCGCACACCCTTGATGGTGCTGGCCAGTTCCTGCGAGCTGTTGCTGGTCAACCCGAACATCGATATCCGCGCCCGTGCCCAGGTCGAACGCATCGCCAGGGCCACCGAAGAAATGCAGGAGCTGGTCAAGACCTTCCTGATGCTGGCCCGTGCCCAGCGCGACGAGGGCGCAGTGGCATCGCGGGCAACCATGAAGGAAGTGGCCGACGACCTGATCGGGGTCTGGCGTGACACCATCGAGCAGAAGGGCCTGAACCTGATCTACCAGCCGGGGGCGGGCTCAAGGACACTTTACAACGCCACCTTCCTGCAGGCGGTGATGGGCAACTTGCTGCGAAACGCTGCGCACTACACCGACTTCGGATTCATCCGCCTGACCCTGGAATCGACAGGGTTCCTGGTCGAGGACAGTGGCGTGGGCATCCCTGAAGAACAGCGCGAAGCCATGTTCCGTCCGTTCGTGCGCGGCGATGAACGCCGTGGTGAAGGCCTCGGCCTTGGTTTGTCACTGGTGCAGCGCATCTGCGACGACCAGGGCTGGACGGTCAGCCTGACGGCCATGGTGCCCCATGGGTGCCGCTTCCACGTCGACCTCACCCATGGCCCGGAATGCCTGCCTTCACCTGAGTGAAGGCGGAGGGTGGCCTTCTGCCCTTGTAACGTCTTGTAACGTTAAATCCCGCTCTAACAAATTTTTCACATTTGTATGACCTGGCGCCAACGATTGCCTCCTTAAGGTGGGGGGATTGGAGTCAGGAGATGCACCATGCGTAGCCCCATCAAACTCGAATTTTCCGAGAAGTACGACCAGCAGCACGCCCAGGAGTACTTCCTCAAGCACCAGGACGGGATGGCCCGTCGCCTGTCCCACCAGCGCGACGAGCAACTTGCCCGCCGCGCCCTGGCGTTGGTCGGCGAGCCAGGATTGGTGCTGGACCTGCCTTGTGGTGCCGGTCGCTTCTGGCCCTTGCTGGCTGAAAAGCCCAACCGGGTGATCATCGGCGCGGATAATTCCGAAGCCATGCTGGAAACCGCGACCAAGTCCCAGCCGGCGCACATCGTCGAGCGGGTACGGACCTTGCAAACCTCTGCGTTTGCCATCGATCTGCCAGACAACTCGGTTGACAGCATTTTCTGCATGCGCCTGATGCACCACATTGGCGACGCTGCGCATCGCAAGACACTTCTCTCGGAGTTTCAACGAGTTACGCGCGACAGCGTTATCCTGTCGCTGTGGGTGGATGGCAACTTCAAGGCATGGCGGCGCAAGAAGCTCGAACAACGCCGTTATGAAAAAACCGGAGAGGTCAGTTACCAGAACCGTTTTGTGTTACCGGCTGCAACGGTCGAGGAAGAATTCCAGGCCGCCGGTTTCCGGATTCAGGAACGATTGGACTTTTTGCCGTTCTACGCCATGTGGCGAGTATACGTATTGCGTAAGGGGTAGTAGGGCATGGCGGTAGAGCGCGAAGGATCAGCTACGGGAAACAGCCGGTTCGATCATTTCTGGCGACAGCAGGGTGAGTGGGTTGAAGAGCCCAACCAGCGTCGAGGCGGGGAAAGCGGTGTACAGCGGCTGAACGACGAAAGCGGTCAGTTGTTGTACTCCAAGCGACAGATCGGCCATATCTACCGCAGCTTCCTGCATCCGTTCGGACGCCCGACCGTGCTGCGCGAGTTCGATGCACTCAACAGCTTCGAACAGCTCGGGGTGCGGGTGCCCCACATCGTTTACTGCGGGGTCGAGCGCGATGCCGACCACCAGTGGCGCGCTCTGCTGGTCAGCAAGGCACTGGACGGTTTCGTGGACTGTGACAGCTGGTATGCCGATGGCGCACGGGAGCGCTACAGCGCAGCGCTGCACGAGCGCATGCTGGAAGACCTGGCCCAGAACCTTGCGCGCATGCACCGTGGTCACTGGCAACATGGCTGCCTGTACGGCAAGCATGTGTTCATCAAGGTGACCGGTGAAGGGGATGATGCCCGGGCTGAAGTGGCCCTGCTGGACCTGGAAAAGTGCCGGCGGCGAATCAGCTGCCAGCGTGCGGCCGCCAACGACCTGAAGCAATTGCGCCGCCATTCGTCATTCACTGACGCAGAGTGGCAAAAGCTGCTCTATTTTTACAAAGTGGCGTTTGGCAGCGCTGTCAAAGGTTTAGAGTAATGAAACTAGAAATCGCTCGAGGTCTGTTTCTGATTCTGGCACTGGCAGTCGCTACTGCGGCGGCGGCTGCCTGGGAAGAACCACGCCCGCAGGTACTGAGCAAGGTCGATCCTGCCGCCCAGTGCCCGCCACCGCGGGTGGTGAAGAGCCAGACAACGGCCAGCCCCGATCATGACTTGTTGCTGTTCCTGTTCGGCATGAGCCAGGGTCTGCGCCCTCAGAGTTGATATTCAAGCGTTGGTGTTGCCTGAAGGCCTCGTTGAAAACGAGGCCTTTTGCATTTCAGGCTTCCTGAGTCTGGGGCCGGGGCAGTTCGGCGTGTGCCAGCAGGGTATAGACACAAGGCAGGACGAACAGGGTAAACAGGGTGCCCACCGACATACCGGTGGCGATCACTGTACCGATGTCGAAGCGGCTGACGGCTCCCGCACCGGTGGCCAGAATCAGCGGCACCATGCCGAAGACCATCGCCGCCGTGGTCATCAACACCGGGCGCAGGCGGATCGCCGCTGCTTCCTCCACCGCCTCGCGGGCGCTCAGGCCCTTTTGCAGACGCAACTGGTTGGCGAACTCGACGACCAGGATGCCGTGCTTGGTGATCAGGCCGATCAGGGTCACCAGGCCCACCTGGGTGTAGATGTTCATGCTCGAAATGCCCAGGAACAACGGAATCAACGCCCCGCAGATCGACAGCGGCACGGTGACGAGGATGACCAACGGATCGCGGAAGCTTTCGAACTGCGCCGCCAGCACCAGAAAGATGATTGCCAGGGCCAGGCCGAAGGTCACCCACAGCGCACTGCCTTCCTGGACGAACTGTCGTGCGGTACCGGCATAGTCGAAGGCGTAGCCTTCCGGCGCTTCCTCCCGGGCAATGCTGCGCACGGTGTCCAGTGCCTCGCCCATGCTGACCATGGGCACGCCCTGGATGATCGCCGAGTTCAGTTGCTGGAACTGATTGAGCTGGCGGGGCCGGGCGCGGTCGTGGAGGGTGATCAGGGTCGACAGCGGCAGCATCTGGCCCTGCTGGTTCTTCACGTAGTAGTTGCTCAACCAGTCGGGATTGTCCCGGTACAAGCGCTCGACCTGGGCGATGACCTTGTAACTGCGGCCATCGATGGTGAAGCGGTTGATTTCCGCCTCGCCGAGCAGGGTGGCCAGGGTGCCGCCCAGGGCATCCATGGACACCCCCATCTGCGCCGCCTTGGCCCGGTCGATATCGACCACCACCTCCGGCTTGTCGAAGGCCAGGTCAATGTCGAGGAAGGCGAACTTGCCCGAGGCCTGGGCGCGCTCCTTGACCCGTTCGGCCACCTGCAGCAGCGACTCATAGTCGTTCGGTGTGTTGATCACGAACTGGAACGGCAGACCCTCGCCGGTGCCCGGCAGCGACGGCAGGTTGAAACCGAAGATCTGCAGGCCGCTGACACTTTCGAGGCGGTGCTGTACCAGCGGTAGCAACTCCATCTGGGTGCGCTCGCGTTCGCCCCAGGGCTTGAGCAAGAAGCCGCCGATGCCGGATTGCACGCCGTTGAATCCGTTGATCTGGAACGAGGAGTAGTACTCGGGGAACGCCTTGAAGATGTCGATGAATTCGTCGGTGTAGGTGCTCAGGTAGTCGAGGTTGGTCGGCTGTGGCGCGGTCGCCATCATGAAGATGACCCCCTGGTCTTCATCCGGCGCCAGCTCGTTGTGGGTGAACATCAGGAACACCGGAATCAGGCACAGCACGATGACCGCGAACACCAGCACCACCGGGCGGGTGTTGAGGGTGGCATGCAACAGCTTCTGGTAGCGCACCTTCAGGCCATCGAACAGCACATCCAGGCGGTGGGCGAGGCCCGTGGGGTTCGGGTCGTGTCGCAAGAGCAGGGCGCACATCATCGGCGACAGGGTCAGGGCGACGATGCCGGAAATGATCACCGCCCCGGCCAGGGTCAGGGCGAACTCCTTGAACAAGGCCCCGGTCAGCCCCTCCAGGAAGCCGATGGGGGCGTAGACCGCCGCCAGGGTAATGGTCATCGACACCACCGGCATGGCGATTTCCCTGGCACCCTCCAGGGCCGCCTCGAAGGGGGTCTTGCCTTCCTCGATATGACGGTGGATGTTCTCCACCACCACGATCGCATCGTCCACCACCAGGCCGATGGCCAGCACCATCGCCAGCAGGGTCAGGAGGTTGAGCGAGTAGCCCATCAACTGCATGAAAAACAGCACGCCGATCATCGACAGGGGAATGGTGATCACCGGGATCAGCACCGAGCGCAGGGCGCCGAGGAACAGGAACACCACGACGATGACGATCAACACCGCCTCGGCGAGGGTCTTGACCACTTCGTCGATGGAGGCCTGGATGAACAGGGTGGCGTCGTAGGCGATGGAAGCCTTGAGGTTGGGCGGCAGCTGGCTTTCCAGCTCCGGCATCAGCTTGCGCACTTCCTTGATCACATCCAGCGGGTTGGCCCCGGGGGTGGCCTTGATGCCGATGTAGACCGAGGGAATGCCGTCGAACGAGCTGACTGTGTCGTAGTTTTCCGCGCCCATCTCGACCCGGGCCACGTCACCGAGCAGCACCCGGCTGTCGCCTCGGGTCTTGAGCGGGATGTTGGCGAAGGCTTCGGCGTTTTTCAGCTCCGTGGTGGCATTGATACTGGTGACGATGTACTCGCCCTTGACCTCGCCTGCCGCCGAGAGGAAGTTGTAGCGCCTTACGGCCTCGGTCACCTCATTGGCGCTCAGGCCGTAGCCTGCGAGTTTCACCGGATCGATCCACAGGCGCATGGCGAACAGCTGGTTGCCGAGAATTTGTGCCTC
Source organism: Pseudomonas sp. NPDC090755 (assembly GCF_044769005.1). Classification (NCBI taxonomy): domain Bacteria; kingdom Pseudomonadati; phylum Pseudomonadota; class Gammaproteobacteria; order Pseudomonadales; family Pseudomonadaceae; genus Pseudomonas; species Pseudomonas sp. NPDC090755. The sequence goes on from NZ_JBIVXC010000007.1 coordinate 142,419, forward strand.
GGCCATGCCGGGCAGGGTGGCGAGCTTGGGCTGGATGACCCGGGACAGGTAGTCGGTGATCTGCGGATTGCTCAACGCATCGCTGTAGAAGCTGATGTACATCAGCGCCGAGGCATCAGCGGCCTCCTTGCTCAACACCGGGTCTTCGGCGTCCTGGGGCAGCTTGTTCTTGACCTCGTTGGCCTTGGCCAGCAGTTCGGTGAACAGCCGGTCGCTGTCGGCACCGATCCGGGCATAGACGGAAATCACCGAAAAATTCTGCCGGCTCACCGAGGTCATGTAGTCGATGCCTTCGGCGCTGGCCAGGCTTTGCTGCATGGGCTGGGTGATATAGCCCTGGATGGTTTCGGCGTTGGCCCCGGGGTAGGCGGTGGTCACCGTGATCAGGGCGTTTTCCATCTGCGGGTACTGGCGGATGGGCAATTTGCTCCAGGCCTGGAAGCCCAGCAGCACGATCAGCAGGCTGACCACGGTGGCCAGCACCGGCCGGCGGATGAACGGATCGGTAAAAGCCATGACGTGTCCTCGATCAGTTGGCGCGCGACGGGTGACTGGCTTGGGGTTGCAGGGTCTTGTCCGGGGTGAGGGTGACGGATGCGCCCTGGGTCAGCTTGAGCTGGCCTGCGGTCACCACCTGTTCACCGGCCTTGAGGCCCTTGCTGATGACCACCAAGCCCTCGCGACGCTCGCCGGTCTCGACGAAGCGGCGTTCGGCGATCAGTTCCGGCTGGCCCTGGGCATTGAGTTGCGGCTGTCCGTCTTCGTTCTTCTTTGCCACGGCCACGTACACCGAGTTGCCATACAGGGTGTAGGTCACGGCGCTTTCCGGCACCACGACCTGCGGTTGTGGATCGGGCAGCACCACCTGCAGGCTGCTGAACATACCGGGCAGCAACTTGCCGTCAGGGTTGCCCAAGGTCGCGCGGATCAAGACGTTGCGAGTGCTGTCGTCGACCTTGGGGTTGATGGCGCTGATGGTGCCGGGAAAGGTCTGTTGGGGATAGGCCGCGACAGTCGCCAGGACCTTCTGGCCAATGCTCAGCCTGGGTATCTGCTGCTCGGCGACATAGAAGTCCACGTACAGGCTGCTCAGGTCCTGCAGGGTGGCGATCACCGTGCCGCTGGCCAGGTAGTCGCCAACGTCCACCTGGCGGATGCCGATGGTGCCGCTGAACGGAGCCTCGATGCTTTTCTTGGCAAGGGCCGCCTTGAGCTGGTCGACCACGGCCTGGCTGCGTTTGTACTGGGCGCTGAGGCGATCGTATTCGCCGCGGGAGATTGCCTGGCTGCCGACCAGTTGGCTGCCCCGGTTGTAGTCCACCCGGGCCAGGCCCAGATCGGCCTGGGCGGTGCCGAGCAAGGCGGTTTCCACATCACTGTCCAGTTGCAGCAAGGGTTGGCCCTTGCTGACCTTCTGCCCGGACTCGAACTGCAGGCGCTTGACCGTACCGGCGCTCTCCAGGCTCAGGTCGACCCCTTGCAGGGCCGTGAGGCTACCGACCGCAGGCAGGCGATTCTCCCAGACGCGCTCGCTGGACTCGGTCGCCGCCACGCTGATCGGTGGCTTGGGGGCCGAGAACATCTGAACCTGCTGATAAATGGAGAACGCCTTGTAGCCCCCCAGCATCAGCACAAGCAGCAGAACAACACCCAACATGATGAGCATGCGGCGGCGCAGCATAGTCCAGTTCCTTGGAGTCGAATTCTTGTTCGATTGGCACGACGACGGGCGATCCTGCCCACGTGCTCAGTAGCCGAATATTACTCGTTTGACCTGCTGCGCGAACCTGTGTTCCGGGGTTATTTTCACGCCAGGTGCAGGTGGTTGTCCCAAAGCCCGGAAGGCAGTTGCAGGGGCTGGCCGATCAGATCGGTCTTGCGGCAGTCATAGAGTCGGCAGCGGCCCTGGCCCGACGTGACCACGAAGCCGTCGGCCACCGCACCCACGCCAGCGCAATCGGGCATCGGCGCATCGAGCTTTACCTGAGCCGTGTCCAGGTCCCAGATGAACAGGCGGTTGGCCCGCGGGGCGGTCAGGGCGACCAGGCGCAACTCGCTGTGAATGGCCACGCTGGCCGTGTAGTTGGCCATCGACTGCAACTGCTGTTCGGGCACCGGGAGGGCCACGAAGGGTTGGCCCGGTCGCTTGATGGCAATCAGCTCGGCGGTTTCATCGCCGCTGCCCATGAACTGCTGGCCGGCGACAATGGTGCCGTCGCTGGCAATCGCCAGGTGGCGCACGCTGTTCATCTGTTGGGGCAGCGTTTCCTTGCTCAGCAGGGTGCCGTCGCGCTGCATCAGCACCAGGCTCGGCTGCATGGCGTCGAGGTTCATGTCCACGCGGCTTTCGGCCTCGGTGCGAATGCCGCCGTTGGCCACCACCAGGGTCTCGCCGTCGGGCATCCACGACACCTGGTGCGGGCCGATGCCGTGGGTGGAAATCTCGCCACTGTGCTGCAGGCGCTGGCCGTCGAAGCGGTAGACGCCGAGCACGCCACGACCGGGATCGGTGGTGTCGTTCTCGGTGGCGTACAGCCATTCACCGCTTTTGTGTATGACCGCGTGGCCGTAGAAATGCCGGTTCGGCTGCGAGGCGATGGTCTGCAGCAGACGGCCATCGCGCAGGTCGATCAGGTAGCTCTCGGTGCCGGGACGGCGGGCGACGAACAGGGCAATCGGCTGCTCGGGGTGATTGATGATGTCATGGCAACGCTGGGCCACCTGGGTGGCGAACACCTGGGTGCCGTCCAGGCGATAGCCGACCGCGTAGTGCTTGCCGTCGCCATCGTCGCGCGCCGAGAGCAGCAGCGGGCTGCTGTCCTTGCCGCGAAACAGGGTCCAGCCGCCCAGGGTGAGGGCGCTGAGCAGAACGCTACCGAGTTTGAGAGCCTGGCGTCGCAACATGATCAGTCACCGTCGTTGGCATTGAAGCCCAGCTGGATGCCCAAGGCCTTGGCCAGCTCGCCTTCGTGCAGGCGGTGGACGGCGTTGAGGCTGTCGTAGAGCTCGTTCAGTTGCTGGCGACCGGCTTCGTCGTCGAGCAATTCGCCCAGCGGCTTCTGGTTGGCCGATAGCAGCTTCAGGGCGTTGGCGTAGGCTGCGTCGATCTTGTCGGCCAGGGCTTTCTGGTCTTTGCCCAGCAGGCCGCGCAGGCCCTGGTTGTCGACACCGACCCAGACGGTTTGCGCGGCGGTCAGGCTGGCTTCCAGGCTTTTCAGCGAGGAGTGGCTGCGCCAGGCTTCGGCCTGCAGCGGTTGTGGGATGCCCTTGCTCAAGCGACCCATGGGCGCGCCGAGTTTCTTCTTCAGGGTGTCCAGGGCGGTGACCTGGGCACGCAACAGGTCGGCGATCGCTTCGTGGGAATCGGCGTAGCGCTGGTTGGGGAACTTGGTCAATTGCGCCAGCATGCCGTCGGTGCTGTTCCAGCCTTTGAGGATGTCCTCGGCCAGGGCCTTCTGGTGTTCGCCGATGGCCACCAACAGCGGGCAGTAGCGGGCTTTCTGTTCGGCATTGGCGGTGTCCGGCTTGCTGTCGAACAGGATGTACTCATAAGCGGACAGGCCGCGTACCACGACACTGGATTTGGCCAGGCTCGCGGCATCGATCGGCTTGTCGCCGTTGACCAGTTGCTCGACCTGACGGCCGACCAGGTTCTTCTTGTCCGGCCAGAACTGTACCTGCCAGGCGCGATTGCCTTCGGCCAGCGGGCCGATCAGCAGCGGCTGCAGCTCAGCCCAGGCTTTTTGCGCGTGGAGGAAATCGGCACGGGCGGTGGCCAGGTCCGCCTTGCCTTCGCAGAAGGCCAGGGCGCTGACGGCCAGCTGGCGGTCGGCTTCGACCCAGCGGCTGTAGGTCGGCAGGATCACCTGCTTGGCGATGGCGGCCGAGGTCACCGCTTGCGGGTCCTGCGGCGAGCAGGCGCCCAGGGCGAGGGCGGCGAGGCTGGTGAACAACAGTTTGGGACGGAACATGCCCGGCTCCTTTGTCTTAAAGTGAATTCAGGAACGCGAGCAACGCGGCGCGCTGCTCGGCATTGAAGGTCAGCACGTGCTGCTTGCCCGCTTCGGCCTCGCCGCCATGCCAGAGCACGGCTTCGAGCAGGTTGCGGGCGCGACCATCGTGAAGAAACTGGGTGTGGCCGCTGACGGTCTGGGTCAGGCCGATGCCCCAAAGAGGGGGCGTGCGCCAATCCTGGCCGCTGGCGGCGAATTCGGTGCGGTTGTCGGCCAGGCCCGGGCCCATGTCATGCAGCAGCAGGTCGCTGTAGGGGCGGATCAGCTGGTTGGCCAGCTCCGGCTCGGCGGCATCGGCCGCGGTGGTGAAACTTGGGGTGTGGCAGCTCTGGCAGCCCGCCTGGTGGAACAGGTTCTTGCCGGCCAGCACCTGGGGTGAATCGACGTCCTCGCGGATCGGCACCGCCAGATTGCGGGTGTAGAACTGGATCAGGCGCAGGATGTTGTCGCTGACCTCCTGCTCGCCGTTGGCGCCGTTGCCGTTGGGGGCGTTCAGGCAATCGACCTGCGCCGCGGTGCAGTCATCCATGGGCCGCAGGCGGGTGGTCAGGCCCATGTCGCCGGAGAAGGCGTGCACGTTCTGCTGATTGAGGTTCGGTTGCCCAGCCTTCCAGCCGAAACGACCCATGACGGTCTTGCCCAGGGCATCGTCCCATACCTGGTTGGCGCGGCCGCGGATGCCATCGCCATTGCGATCATCGGGGTCGGCGTTGGCCAGCAGGGCGGCTTCGGGGATGGCTTCGAGCAGGCCCAGGCCGATCATCGGCGGCGCCACCCGGGCAGAGAAGCGGGTGTCGGGGTGCATCGGGCCGTAGCCGAGCTGACTGATCTTCAGGGTCGGCTGGCGCAGTTCGACCTGGGTGCCGTCCTTGAACGTCACCGGCAGCGGGGTGTACTCGACCCGGACCTTGCCCTCGGGGGCGACGCCGGGTACCGCCATGTCCTGGAACTGACCGCCGTAGACCGGCTCGGGAACCACGCCCAGTTGCTCGATGACCGTGGCGTAATGGGGTTGGTCGGGAATCGACAGGCGCACCAGCATCGACACGGCGTTGCTGGCGCTGGGGCCGGGCGGATGGCCGCGACCGTCCTTGATGTGGCAGTTCTGGCAGGCATTGCTGTTGAACAGCGGCCCCAGGCCGTCGCGGGCGGTGGTGGTCGAGGGCGCGATCACCCAGGGGTTGCGGAAGAAACTGTTGCCGACGCTGAAGTCCAGGCGCCGGCTGGGGGCAAGGTTCGCCGACGGCATGGAGTAGGCGTTCTGGTCGCGCTTGTTCACTGTCGCCTTGCCACCGCCCAGCGCCTCTCCCGGTTCTGCCTGGGTGAAGCGGGGCGCATCGTCACAGGCGACCAGGGTCACGGCCATGAGCAATGGGCTGATACGGAGCAGCGACGAAAGCATCAAGGATCCTGAGCGTGAGCAAAAAATCGGCGTGCAAGCTTAGCAGGCTCAGGATCATTGAATAAGAGCAATTTGCGTTTGCTTGATGAAATCGTTGCGCTTCCTCATGCCGGGTCGGGCCCTGAATGCACAACGCCCGGCACAGGAGCCGGGCGTTGTGTGACACGGTGTCGCGGATCAGAACTCGTGATCGGCGGTATCCGGGTTCAGGTTGGCGATACCCAGCTTGCCGGCGGCCTGCTCGATGGCACCGGTCTGCTTGACCAGGGCGGCGATGGCGTCGCGCACGATCTGGTTGCCGGCGGCGTTGTCGGCGGCGATCAGCTGGTCGTAGTGCTCACCCTTGGCGGCGTGGTCGACCATGACCTGGATCTTCGCTTCGGTGGCTGCCAGGTCGGCCTTGAGGGTGGCGTCGGCGGCCGGATCAACCTTGGCTACCAACGACGACAGGCTCGGGCCGGTCAGCTTGCTGCCGTCGGCACGGGTGTACTCGCCCAGGTAGACGTTGCGGATGCCCTTGGCGTCGTAGAAGTGCGAGAAGTGGGTGTTGTCGCTGAAGCAGTCCTGCTCGTCTTCAGGCGAGTTGGCTTCCAGGGAAACCTTCATGCGCTCGCCGGCCAGTTCGCCCAGCGACAGGCTGCCCATGCCGAACAGCATCTTGCGCAGGCCGTCGGTGACAGGCTCGGCTTCGAGGGTGGCGCGGTAGTTGGTGGCGACGTTCGGCGCCCAGTTGCCGACCATTTCCTCCAGGTCGTTGATCAGCAACTGGGTCACAGCCTTGAGGTAGGCGCGGCGACGCTCGTTGTGGCCGCCCGTGGCGCCTTTGCCTTCCAGGTAGTCGGAAGCAGGACGTGCACCGGCGCCAGGGCCGGTACCGTTGAGGTCCTGGCCCCAGAGCAGGAATTCGATGGCGTGGTAGCCGGTGGCGACGTTGGCTTCGGAACCGCCCAGCTCGTTGAGGCTGGCGAGTTTCTCAGGGGTGATTTCCTTGACGTCGACCTTGTCTTCGCCCACCTGGATCTGGGTGTTGGCGATGATGTTGGCGGCGGCGCCCGGGTTGCCCAGGGCATGTTCGTAGCTGGCGTCGACGTAGTCGATCAGGCCTTCGTCCAGCGGCCAGGCGTTCACCTGACCTTCCCAGTCGTCGATGATGGTGTTGCCGAAGCGGAACACTTCGCTCTGCAGGTAAGGCACGCGGGCGGCTACCCAGGCAGCCTTGGCGGCTTTGAGGGTTTCATCGTTGGGCTTGGCGAGGAAGGCGTCGATGGCGGTCTGCAGGGTCTTGGCGGTGCTCAGCGAGTCGCTGTAGACGGCATGGACCATGTCGGCGTAGTGCTTGACCACGGCCTTGGCGGCGGCCTCGTCGACGGTGCCGGCTGCAGCCGGGGCTGCTGCGCTGGTGGCTGGCGCCTGGGCTTGCGGTGCGGCAGCCTTGTCCTTGTCGTCGCCGCAACCGGCGAGAGAGATGGCAATGGCCAACAGACTGGCGGTGGCCAGAGGCATACGAATCATGGCGAATTCCTGCGTCGAGAGGTTGGACAGGCGTACCGGGGTACGCAAAACTGCAACATAATGCGAAAGATTTGCATTTTGTGTAAAGGGGCAGCCACGTAAATATTCAATTGCGTGTTTTCGCCTTTCACTCAATGCCGACAGGGGTTACAGAATGGACACCTGGTTGCGTTGCGCCTGTTTGAGGAAGGCGGTCAGCTCCCGGGAAGGTAGCGGTTTGCTGTAGTGGTAGCCCTGACCTTCATGGCAGCCCTGGGCAATGATGTAGGCTTCCTGCTCCGCGGTTTCCACGCCTTCGGCGATCACCTGCATGCCCAGGCTCTTGCCCAGCTGGATGATGGCGCGAACGATGGTGGCGTCATCGTCGTCATCGAGCAGGTCCTGGACGAAGCTCTTGTCGATCTTGATCTTGTCCAGCGGCAGCGACTTCAGGTAACTGAGCGAGGAGTAGCCGGTACCGAAGTCGTCGATGGCGATCAGCGCACCGGAGCGACGCAGGCTCAGCAGGTGCTGGGCGGCAGTGCTGATGTCTTCCATCAGGCCGGTCTCGGTGACCTCCAGCTCCAGGCTACGCGGCGGCAGGCGGTAGATCTGCAGCAGGTTGTTGACCACCCGCGGCAACTCGTTGTGGTGCAGTTGTACCGTCGACAGGTTGACCGCCATGCGCAGTTCGCTGAAGCCCTGGTCGTGCCAGTCACGCAACTGCCGGCAGGCCTGGTCGAGCACCCATTCGCCGATGGCGATGATGTTGCCGTTCTGCTCAGCCAGCGGAATGAACTGGTCGGGCGGCACCATGCCCAGCTCCGGATGCTGCCAGCGCAGCAGCGCCTCGACGCCGACCACGCGGTGGTCGCGGTAGCTGATTTGCGGCTGGTACACCAGGTACAGCTGATTGCGCGGCAGGGCTTCGCGCAGGTCTTTTTCCAGCTCGCGGCGCCGGCGCATTTCACTGTCGACGCTGGCGATGTAGAACTGGTAGCGGTTGCGCGAACGGGTCTTGGCCAGGGTCATGGTCTGTTCGGCCTTCTGCAACAGCTTCTCGGTGCTGTCGCCGTCTTCCGGGAACAGGGTAATGCCGATGGTCGCGCGCAGGCGGATTTCCTGATCGCCCAGGGCGAACGGCGCTTCCAGGTCGTCGAGAATGCTCTGGGCCAGTTCGGCCGCTTCGTAGGGTTGCTCGATATCGGCCTGGACCAGGGCGAACTGGTCGCCGCCCAGCCGCGCCAGGGCGCCCAGGCGGCCACTGTGGGCCCGCAGGCGGTCGGCCAGGGCCAGCAGCAACTGGTCGCCGGCCTGGTAGCTGAACTGTTCGTTGATGCCCTTGAAGTCGTCCAGGCCCACGCACAGCACGGCGACTCGGCGCTGCAGGCGCCCGGCGTCGACCAGGATCTTGTCCAGTTGCTGCTGCAACTGCTGGCGATTGGGCAAGCCGGTGAGGAAGTCGTACTGGGCCATGCGCAGCAGGCTGTTCTCGGCCTCGTGGCGCAGGTGGGTGTTGCGTTCGATGGAGGCCAGCAGCTGGTTGGCGGTATTGACCCACACCCCCAGCTCATTGCGTTCGTGGCCCTTGATCAGCGGCAGCTGGTGCTGACTGGGACGGTCGGGGTTGATCTGAGTGAGGTGCTCGATGATCTTCGACAGTGGCTTGGTCAGCATCCAGTGATAGACCAGGTACAGCACCAGGCCCATGGCCAGGGCACGCAGCACACCGGAAATGAAGATGATCACCGAACTGACCAAAAAGCCCTGGCCATAGCTGGCGGTGTCCAGGGTGATGCTCAGGTCGCCGTAGTATTCGCTGTAGGGGCCACGCCCGACCAGCTGCGTGGTGAAGGTGCGCTCCTGGCCCAGGATCAGGTCGGTCAGCCAGCGTGTCGATGATTCCTGCAACGGGCGGTTCTTTTGCGCCAGCATGGTTTCGTTGGGATGGCCGATGGAAGCCAGGCGCACCGACTCGTCCTGGAACAACCCCTCCATGACCTGCATGCCCATTTCCTTGTCCAGGCTGTAGACCGCCTGGGTGGAGGGATCGCGGAACATGTCGAGAATTCGCTGGGCGTCGCTGGCCACTGCCTGACGTGTCTTGTAGGCATCGAAGACGATCTGCGCACAACTGAGAACGACACCGACCACCAGTGCCGAGAGCAAGACGACCCTCAGCAACTTGACCGATAAGCTGTTCTTGAGTTCCAGCTTCAATGGGGTTTCCTTAATCCATGCGCATGGCATCATTTTGCCATCAAACTCGGCAATCCACTATCGGCCATTGGCAGATCCCGCCCCCTGGCAAGGGTTGACGAGCCTGCTACCCCTGTATCGGTCGGCCGGCCTTGCGACTTTAATCCCGGGAGTATGTTTCCCAAGGTTTGATGTTAGCGCGGTATCAGTTTGGAGCAAGAGCCTGGGGGCGTGCGGCAGGCGAAAAAAAGGTTATTCACGGATTGTCGGGGGGAGAGGGCCAGGGTTGGGTTGGGTTGGGTTGTGGAGGCTGCAGGCTTATCCATTTGATGCAGCGACGCTGCCGGCCCCTTCCGCCTTTACGGCGGCCTACTTTTTTCTTGGAAAAAGTAGGCAAAACCGCCTGCTCCTACATACGGCCCTACGCTGCGCTTCGGGTCCCTTCGCTCCGGTGTCTTCCGGGGCCACGCGGCCTACGACTTGCTTCGCCAAGTCTACGGCTCGCGCTCTTCGGCTACGCCGAAGGTGCTACGCACCGGCCCCTACAGACACCTCCACTCAGCCTCCTGAAGTCGCAAAGTTACGGGCGGCGCCTGGGCTGGCTTTATCTTCGAAAACCGATTGTGCAGCGGATAATCGCCACCGCAAGACAAGCTTCGCACGCGAAGCGACCACAACGACTTGCAGTCGCTTTTGCTCTGGCTTTTGCTTTTGCTCTTCATACACGCAGGTACAGACGCTGCAATCTGCGACTTCAGAAGGCCGAGTGGAGGCACCTGTAGGGGCTGGTGCGTAGCACCTTCGGCGTAGCCGAAGAACGCGAGCCGTAGACTTGCGCAGCAAGTCGTAGTGCCGCGTGGCCCCGGAAGGTGCCGCAGGGAGGGCACCCGAAGCGCAGCGTAGGGCCGTATGCAGGAGCGAGCGGTTTTGCCTACTTTTTCCAAGAAAAAAGTAGGCCGCCGTAAGGGCGGAAGGGGCCAGCAGCCTCACTGCATCAAATGGATAAGCCCACCCACTAACAGCCCAAGCCCAAGCCCCAAGATCACACCCCCGATACGTCGTGAAGAACCAAAAAAAACCCGGGCAAGCCGGGTTTTTTTCGTCACTGTGTTCGCTTAGGCGGTGAAAGTCTTGCCTTCGAACTGCTCGGCGACGAACTTCCAGTTGACCAGGTTCCAGAACGCCTCGACGTATTTTGGACGCAGGTTACGGTAGTCGATGTAGTACGCGTGTTCCCAGACGTCGCAGGTCAGCAGCGGGGTGTCGCCGCTGGTCAGCGGGCAGCCGGCGCCAATGGTGCTGGCCAGGGCCAGGGAGCCATCAGCCTTTTTCACCAGCCAGCCCCAGCCGGAGCCGAAGGTGCCGATGGAGGTCTTGGAGAATTCTTCCTTGAACTTGTCGAAGGAGCCGAACGCAGCGTTGATGGCATCAGCCAGGGCGCCGGTTGGTTGGCCGCCGCCGTTTGGCGCCATGCAGTTCCAGTAGAAGCTGTGGTTCCAGACCTGAGCGGCGTTGTTGAAGATGCCGCCCGAGGAGGACTTGACGATCTCTTCCAGGGTCTTGCCTTCGAACTCGGTGCCTGGCACCAGGTTGTTCAGGTTCACGACGTAGGTGTTGTGGTGCTTGTCGTGGTGGTATTCCAGGGTTTCCTTGGAAATGTGCGGCTGCAGGGCGTCGTGTGCATAAGGCAGCGGCGGCAATTCAAAAGCCATGGTGATTCTCCTAATCAGGTCTGTTGCGGTGAGCGCAAGGCCGATCACGGGCGGCCGGTGTGCGTCGGGGAGTTTGTACTCTTTTCGACGCAAGGGCTGGATCATAGCACCGGGCCCTGTGCTTAACCACGCAACAAGTGTACGGGAAAGAGGTTCCAGAGCCTTCGCCGCCAGCGGACGGGTGGCTCAACCGAAGATCAGCTGCGCCGCCACCGCGAACATCATCACCGCGACCATCAGGTCGAGCAGGCGCCAGGTGCCGGGGCGTGCCAGCCAGGGGGCCAGCCAGGCTGCGCCCAGCGCCAGGGTGAAGAACCACAGCAGCGAAGCGCTGGCCGCGCCGGCCACATAGGCACCGGGCACGGTCTGCTGGGCACCCAGCGAGCCGATCAGCAGCACGGTATCCAGGTATACATGCGGGTTGAGCAGGGTCACCGCCAGGGCGCTGAGCAGCACCGCCCGGCGCGAGCGCAGACCCTGGCCTTCGCCCTGTTGCAGGCTTTGTTGCGAGCAGGCGCGCAGCAGCGCCTTGCCGCCGTACCAGATCAGGAAGACCGCGCCACCCCAGCGCGCAACGGCCAGCAGGGTCGGGTTCTGCGCCAGCACCGTGGCCAGGCCGAACACACCGGCCGCGACCAGGATGGCATCGCACAGCACGCACAGGGCGGCCACCGGCAGGTGGTGTTCGCGGCGCAGGCTCTGGGCCAGGACGAATGCGTTCTGGGTGCCGATCGCCATGATCAGGCCGAAGGCGACCAGCAGGCCGTTCAGGTAGCTTTGCCACATAGGGGGATACTCCACAGACGCCAGGATGTGGCGGATAAAACCAAGAAGATGCTGGCCATTCTGCGGTTTGCACCTGTATAAGAAAAACAAATAAACCTGATCTGGCATTAGGAAAAATAATGTTCGATTACAAACTGCTGTCCGCGCTCGCCGCGGTCATCGAGCAGGCCGGTTTCGAGCGCGCCGCCCAGGTGCTGGGGCTGTCGCAGTCGGCGATCTCCCAGCGCATCAAGCTGCTCGAGGCAAGGGTCGGGCAGCCGGTGCTGGTGCGGGCCAACCCGCCCAGTCCGACGGATGTCGGCCGTCGTCTGCTCAACCATGTGCAGCAGGTGCGGCTGCTGGAGCGCGACCTGCAAAGCCAGGTGCCGGCGCTGGACGAGGAGGGCATGCCCGAGCGTCTGCGCATCGCCCTCAATGCCGACAGCCTGGCCACCTGGTGGGCGGCGGCGGTGGGGGAGTTCTGTGCCGGACAGCAGGTCTTGCTCGACCTGGTGGTGGAAGACCAGGAGGTAGGGCTCAAGCGCATGCGTGCCGGCGAGGTGGCGGCCTGTCTGTGTGGCAGTGAACGTCCGGTGGCTGGGGCGCGCAGCCTGCCCTTGGGGGCCATGCGTTATCGGGCCCTGGCCAGTCCCGGTTTCATGGGCCGTTATTTTCCGGAGGGCTTCGATGCGGCGCGTCTGCCCCGAACGCCGGCGCTGGTGTTCGGTCCCGATGACTTCCTGCAGCATCGCTATCTTGCCTCCCTGGGTATCCAGGAGGGTTTCCTGCATCACCTGTGTCCTTCTTCTGAAGGTTTCCTGCGCATGACCGAAGCGGGGCTGGGCTGGGGGCTGGTGCCGGAACTTCAGGTACGCGAACAGCTGGCCAGCGGGCGTCTGGTCGAAATTTCCGCGGATAAACCCATCGACGTGCCGTTGTACTGGCATCATTGGCGTAACGGCGGGCAATTGCTCGCACAGCTGACCGAACACTTGCGCCACACCGCCCGGCATTGGCTGGTGCCCTTGTAGGCGTGGATGGCGTCAGCAGCATCTGAATATTGGTAAGGCGGAGTGGTACATGCGAATTCTGGTCACCGGCGCTAGCGGCTTCATCGGCGGGCGTTTTGCGCGCTTTGCCCTGGAGCAGGGCCTTGATGTCCGGGTCAACGGCCGGCGTGCCGAGGGTGTCGAGCATCTGGTACGGCGGGGGGCTCAATTCATCCCCGGCGACCTGGGCGATGCGGAACTGGCCCGGCGGCTGTGCCAGGGCGTCGATGCCGTGGTGCACTGTGCCGGGGCGGTGGGCAACTGGGGGCGCTACCAGGATTTCTACCAGGGCAACGTGGTGGTCACCGAGAACGTGGTCGAGGCCTGCCTCAAAGAGCACGTGCGGCGCCTGGTGCACCTGTCCTCGCCGTCGATCTACTTCAATGGCCACTCGCAACGGGACATCCGCGAAGAGCAGGTGCCGCGGCGCTTCCATGACCATTACGGGGCCACCAAGCACCTGGCCGAGCAGAAGGTCTTCGGCGCCCAGGAATTCGGCCTTGAAGTGCTGGCCCTGCGCCCCCGCTTCGTCACGGGAGCAGGCGATGTGAGTATTTTCCCGCGCTTGCTGCAGATGCAACGCAAACGCCGCCTGGCGATTATCGGCAACGGCCTGAACAAGGTCGACTTCACCAGCGTGCAGAACCTCAACGAAGCCCTGCTCAGCGCCCTGTTTGCCGACGAACAGGCCCTGGGCCAGGCCTACAACATCAGCAATGGTCATCCATTGCCGGTGTGGGACGTGGTCAACTATGTGATGCGCCAGATGCAGCTGCCACAGGTCACCCGCTACCGCTCCTACGGTCTGGCCTACAGCCTGGCGGCGCTCAATGAAGGGGCCTGCCTGCTCTGGCCGGGCCGCCCGCAGCCGACCCTGTCACGCCTTGGCATGCAGGTCATGAGCAAGGATTTCACGCTGGATATCAGCCGTGCCCGGCACTTATTGAACTACCGGCCGACGGTCAGCCTGTGGACGGCACTGGACGAGTTCTGCGCCTGGTGGAAGGCACAGGATCGGCCTTCGTGAACCCTGGGGCGGCTTTGCGGTCGATCAGAGCGCCGCGCAAGCGGTTTATACTAGTGACCATTTGCCATTAATGCGGTTGAAAGCACCCATGCGCAACGACGCCCAAGACGATTTCGACAATGTGCCGACCCTGCGTGCCAGCACGCGGGATGACGATGACTTTGAACCCTTGCCAGGACGTGGTGGCATTGCTGCCACTGACCGTCGCAAAGCGCCGCGGGCAGCCAGCACCGGACCGTTGTGGGCGCTGCTGGGGGCGTCCTTCGTGGCCTTGGCCGGGCTTGGCTGGTGGAGCTTCCAGCAGGTGTCGTTGATGGAGCAGCAACTGGTGGCGACCCAGGAAAGCTTCGCCCGCATCAGTGAGGAGGCGGCCGGTCGCCTGCAGGCCATCAGCGGCAAGGTCGCTGCCAGCGAATCGAACGTCAACAGCGGTAGTGAGGCCTTGAAGCTGCAGATCAAGCAGTTGCAGTCCAGCCTCGCCGAGCAGGGCAAGCAACAGCAGGGTGTTGCCGGGCAGGCGGGGGACCTGGGCAAGCGCCTGGAGCAGGTGCTGGCCCAGGCCAGTGAACAGCAGGCGGCCAATGCCAGACTGCAAAGTGAATTGCAGACGCAGTTGAAGGCAGTGAATACCGAACTGGCCGAGTTGAAAGCCGCCCAGGTCGACGGTGGCAAACTCAACAGCCAGATCAGCAGCCTGAGTACCGATGTCGCCGCCTTGAAGAAGCAGGGCAACCCCAGTGCCGCCATCGAGCGCCTGGAGCAGGACCTGATCGTGCTCAAGAGTGAGCAGGAAAATCGCCCGGCAACACCGGTGGCGTCCGGTGCCTCGGTGGCCGAGTTCGATGCCTTTCGCGCTCAGATGACCCGCAACATCAACACCCTGCAAAGCCAGGTGCAGAACCTGCAGCGGCAGATCAACGCCCGGCCTTGAGGGCAGTTGCCTTTACATCCGTGGGTAGTCGATATAACCGACCGGGCCCTTGGCATAGAAGGTCTCAGGGTGTGGCTCGTTCAACGGTGCATCCGCCGCCAGGCGCGCCGGCAGGTCCGGGTTGGCGATGAACGGAACACCGAAGGCCACCGCATCGGCCCGGCCACTGGCCAGTGAGGCATTGGCGCTGGCCTTGGTGAAACGCTCGTTGACGATGTACGGGCCACCGAAGGCTTCCTTGATCAACGGGCCGATGCTGTCGTCGGCTTCCTTCTCCCGCGAGCAGATGAAGGCAATGCCACGCTTGCCCAGTTCGCGGGCAACGTAGGTGAAGGTTTCGGCGCGGTTGGCGTCGCCCATGTCATGGGAGTCGGCGCGCGGCGCCAGGTGCACGCCCACGCGGTGCGCACCCCAGACCTCGATCACCGCATCGGTCACTTCCAGCAGCAGGCGTGCACGGTTTTCCAGCGAACCGCCGTACTGGTCGTTGCGCTGGTTGGTGCTGCTCTGCAGGAACTGGTCGAGCAGGTAGCCGTTGGCCGCATGCACTTCCACACCGTCGAAACCGGCGGCCTTGGCGTTCTCGGCACCGGTACGGTAGGCCTCGACGATGTCGGCGATTTCCGCTGTTTCAAGGGCCCGTGGCATCGGGTAGTCGGCCAGTGGGCGTACCAGGCTGACATGGCCCTTGGGCTGGATGGCGCTCGGCGCTACCGGGGCTTCGCCGTTGAGGTAGATCGGGTGGGAGATACGCCCGACATGCCACAACTGCAAAAAGATCCGCCCGCCGGCGCCATGGATGGCCTTGGTGACGTTGGTCCAGCCACGTACCTGGTCGTTGGACCAGATGCCCGGGGTGTCCGGGTAACCGACACCCATCGGCGTCACCGAGGTGGCTTCGCTGAGGATCAGCCCGGCGCTGGCACGCTGCACGTAGTACTCGGCCATCAACGCATTGGGCACCCGGCCTTCGTCGGCACGGCAGCGGGTCAGCGGGGCCATGATGATGCGGTTCGGCAACTGCAGGTCGCCGAGGGTGATCGGATCGAAAATAGTCGTCATAGGTACCTCAAGGCTTTAGTGAGTTGCAGGGGCCAGTGCCGGCTTGTTGCCAGACTGGCTGAAGGTGATCAGGGTGACGATCAGCGCCAGTACGGCCAGGGCCGCGGCGGCCAGCGGCACGCGGGTCAGGCCCAGGCCCTGGGCGATGGCCGTGCCACCGACCCAGGCGCCCAGGGCGTTGCCCAGGTTGAAGGCGCCGATGTTCAGGGTCGACACCAGGTTCGGTGCCGCCTTGCCGAAGGTCACCACGTTGACCTGCAGGGCCGGTACCGCGGCGAACGCAGCGGTGGCCCAGAGGAACAGGGTGATCTCAGCGGGAATCAGGGCAACGCTGGTCCAGCTCAGGGCGGTGGAGACCACGGCCATGCTGATGAACACACCGATCAGGGTGGCGCTCAGGCGGCGGTCGGCGAGCTTGCCGCCAACGATGTTGCCCAGGGTCAGGCCCAGGCCGATCAGCAACAGGGTCCAGGTCACGCCCCGGGGCGATACGCCGGTGACATCGCCCAGCAGCGGCGCGACATAGGTGAACAGGGCAAACATCGAGGCCGAGAACAGCACGGTCATCGACAATGACAGCCAGATCCCTGCGCCCTTGAGCGCGGCCAGTTCTGCGCGCATGTCGAGTTTTTCCTCGTCATGGCGAAACGGCAGGAAGCGGATCAGGCCGATCAGGGCGATCACACCGATCACGGTCACCGCCCAGAAGGTCGAACGCCAGCCGTAGACCTGGCCCAGGGCGGTGCCCAGCGGCACGCCCAGCACGTTGGCCAGGGTCAGGCCGGTGAACATCAGGGCCACGGCCGAGGCGCGGCGGTTGGCCGGCACCAGGCTGGCGGCGACCACCGAGCCGATGCCGAAGAAGGCGCCATGGCACAGGGCGGTGACCACCCGGGCGAACATCAGCAGGTTGTAGTCACTGGCCACCGCACACAGCAGGTTGCCGACAATGAACACGCCCATCAACGCGATCAAGGCCGCCTTGCGTGGCAGGCGCGAAGTGGCCAGGGCCATGAACGGCGCACCGATGGCCACGCCCAGGGCGTAACCTGTGACCAGCCAGCCGGCGCCGGGAATCGACACGCCCAGGTCCGCCGCCACATCGGGCAGCAGGCCCATGATGACGAACTCGGTGGTGCCGATGGCGAAGGCGCTGAGCGCCAGGATCAATAGCGAGAGGGGCATTGCAAAGTCCTTGTCAGAGCTCTTGGCTCATCTGCTTGAGGAAGGCCTGGATGGTTTCCTCGTTGCGCTTGAAAAAATGCCACTGGCCGATCTTCTGGCTGCTGATCAGTCCCGCCCGTTGCAGGGTCGCCAGGTGCGCCGAGACCGTCGACTGCGACAGGCCGCAGCGTTGGTCGATCTGCCCGGCGCAGACACCGTGTTCGGTGCTGTGATGCTGGTCGGGGAACTGCACGTCCGGGTCTTTCAGCCAGTTGAGGATTTCTCGCCGTACTGGGTGGGCCAGGGCTTTTATTATTTCGTCGAGATCGAGAGGCATGGTTGGGCTCATGAGTGGTGTAACGGTATATCGCGATGTGGCGAAATATAAATCGATATTTCGCGATATACAAATATGAAGATGGACTGAGCTCAGCATGAATCGCTATATCGGGTTATAACGATATGAGCAGGGCAGGTGCTAGACTGCGACCATGAACTACCTCGCACACCTTCACCTGGGCGGCCAGCAACCCGAGCAACTGCTCGGCAGCCTGTACGGTGATTTCGTCAAAGGGCCGCTGGCCGGTCGCTTTTCCCTGCCGCTGGAAGCGTCGATCCGCCTGCACCGGCAGATCGACGTCTTCACCGACAGCCATCCGCTGGTGCTCGCCTCGCTGGCGCGCTTTCCCCGCGAGCGGCGGCGCTATGCCGGGATCATCCTCGATGTGTTCTTCGATCACTGCCTGGCGCTGCACTGGCAGGATTATGCCGACCAGCCCCTGGCGCAGTTCACCGGGCGGGTCTACCAGGTGCTCGGCGCCCAGCCCGACCTGCCCGGGCGGTTGGCGCAGATCGCGCCGTATATGGCGGCGGATGACTGGCTGGGCTCGTACCGCGAGTTCGCGGTGCTGGAGCAGGTGTTTCGCGGCATCGCCCGGCGCCTGTCACGACCCGAAGGCATGGACGGCGCGCTGGAAGTGGTCGATGCCTTGTACCAGCCCTTGATGGATGACTTTCGCGTCTTCTACCCGCAGTTGCAGGCCTTCGCCGGGAAAGCCCTGGGTCAGGCCTGAATCAGGCAGCCTTGGCCCGGCGAACGGGCTGGGTTGCCGTCTCGTCAGCGCCGAACAGCGCGAGCTGGATGGCCTGGCGGGCCTTGAAGGCCAGGGCGGCGCGTTCTTCACCGGCGCTCGGAATCGGTGCCAGCAGCTGGATTTGCACTTCACCGCAGTCATGGGCGAACAGGCGCATCAGGTGCGAAAGCAGGTCGTCGTCGCCGATGAAGGGCGCCACCGGATCGGCCTGGCCGTTGCGCAAGTAACGCAGGGCCACCGGTTGCAACGGCACCTCGGTGTCGATGGCACTGGCCAGCAGGCGACCGTGGAAGGTGCGCAGGCTGCGGCCGTCGGTGGTGGTGCCTTCGGGGAAGATCAGCAAGGCGCAGGCCTGTTGCAGGTGCTGGCTGATCTGCGCGCGCAGCAACTGGCTGTCGTTGCCGCCGCGGCGAATGAACAGAGTGCCGGCCTTGAGCGCCAGCCAGCCGGCCACCGGCCAGCTGCGCACCTCGGCCTTGGACAGGAACGACAGCGGCGCGAGCATGCCCAAAAGGGGGATGTCGGTCCAGGACACATGGTTGCTGACCCAGAGCATGGGATGCGTCGGCACGGAGCCGACCACCCGGACGTTGAAGGGCAGTGCATTGCTCAGCTTGACCATGAACAGCTGCGACCAGCGCTGGCGGCGCTCGGTCGAAGCGGGAATACGCAGGCGCTCGTAGAGACTGAACAGTGCGGCCATGCCCAGGCCGAACAGCACCACCAGCAGCACCCGCAGTATGCGTGCGAAGACGCGCAGGCGCCGCATCACACGGCCGCCTTGAAGTGACGGGCGTAGCGTGGGCAGAGCTCGTCGCGCTTGAGCAGGATGAACACGTCGGCGACCTGGAAGTCTTCATCCCAGCAGGGCTCGCCGCAGATCTTCGCGCCCAGGCGCATGTAGGCCTTGAGTAGCGGTGGCATCTCGGCGATGACATTGCCGGGCAGGGCCAGGCTGGGCAGCGGCTTCTTCGGTTCGGCGCGCAGGTGTTCGGTGCACAGGTAGCGTTCGCGCAGGCGCTGCATGATGGCGTGGGCCTGCACACCACCATCCTGCATGGGGATGCTGGCGCAGCCCATCAGGTAGCTGTAGCCGCCTTCGTTGAGCACCTCGGCCAGTTCCGCCCAGAGCACGGCGATGGTGCCGCCGTTGCGGTAGGCCGGGTCGACGCAGGTGCGGCCCAGCTCCAGGATCGGGCCTTGCAAGTGGCCCAGGCCATGCAGGCTGAATTCCTCTTCGCTATAGAAACGTCCCAGGCTGCTGGCGGCCTGGTGGTCGAGCAGGCGGGTGGTGGCGACCAGTTGTCCGGTGCTCCGGTCGCGCACACCGATATGCCGACAATGGATGTCGTAGTCATCCATGTCCAGGCCCTGTTCGGCACCCTTGAGCTTGGCCTTGAATTCACCGCTGAATACGCTGAAGCGCAGGGCCTGTGCCTCCTGCAGGGCGGCGGGCCCGACCAGGCGTTCGGCTTGCAGACGGCGTTCAGTGCTGTTGTCGCCAGAGCGAGCGATCTGAGTCATTGCGAGTCTCCATAAGCCAGCCATGGGGTTGCGGCCGGTCGACTTTGTTGTGCAAGCTCAGCCTAGGAAGATGCGGTGTCACCCCCATGAACCTTTGGTGATGCTTGTATGACAGCCCCCGAGGAGTGCTGAAATGGCCTGGCTGCAACGACTCAACGATCCCCAGCGACATCCCCTGGCCGACACCCTGGCCGATACCTATGCCAGCTTGCTGGCGCGCCTGGGCACGGTCAGTCCGTTCGAGCTGGCGGTGCTCGGCGCACGGGCCATGCCGACCCCGGGGCTGGCCTTTCTGGTTGGCTACCAGGCGGCGCTGCGCATGCTCTGGCCCAGTGCCCCGGCCAGCCTGGGTGCCCTGTGTGCCAGTGAGCGCCGCAGCGTGCGCCCGGCCGATATGCAGGTGCGCCTGGATGACCTGCGCCTGACCGGCAACAAGGATTTCGTCACCGCCGGGCTGGATGCCGACTGGTTGCTGGTGGCCGCCCGTAGCGAAGCGGCTGGCGAGGCACCGCAACTGAGCCTGGCGGTGGTCTATCCCGGTGAGCCCGGGGTGCGCCTGGAGTCGTTGCCGGCCTTGCCACTGATGCCGGAGGTCGGTCATGCCCGCCTGCACCTGGACCAGGCCTTGTGCGAACTACTGGCGGGCGACGGCTGGGACGCCTACGTCAAACCCTTTCGCTCGCTGGAAGACCTTTATGTACTGAGTGCCCTGAGCGCCTGGCTCTATGGCGTCGGCCAGGACAACGGCTGGCCGCAGAACCTGCAATTGCGCCTGCTCGGCCTGCTCGGCGGTTGTGCCGAGGGCAGCCGGCAATGTGCCGACAGCACGGCCTGTCACCTGCTGCTTGGTGGGTTGTTCGCCCAGTTCGCCGCGCTCAAGGAGCAGATCAACCAGGCATTGTGCAACAGCCCCGGCGAGTGGGCGGCGCTCTGGCAGCGCGACCAGGGCTTGCTGGAGATCGCCAGTGCGGCGCGGGCCAAGCGCCTGGCCAAGGCCTGGGCTCACGCCGGATTGTCATGAAGCGCCGCTAGACTGGGGCTACCTTCGTCCTGAGTCTTGCCCCCCATGAGCAACCTGCTGTCGGCCCTGTTGCTTGGCCTGGCGTTCATCAGTGCCTGTGCCCTGGGCCAGGAACACTGGCCGGTTCCGGACTGGCAGCCGGCGCCAGGCAACAACAGTGACGCCTGGCGCAAGGTGCAGGCCTACGCCTTTGCCCCGCGCGACGAGCAGACGCGTGAAGGCGTGCGCACCGATGCGCTGCTGGTGATCAAGGACGGGCGTATTGTCTATGAGCACTACGCTGCACCCACCACGGCGTTGACACCACACTTGACCTGGTCGATCAGCAAGAGTGTGCTGGCCACGGTGCTGGGCGTGGCCCGGAGGGAAGGGCGCTTCGTGCCGGGTGATCCGGTGGCGCGTTTCTATCCTGCGATGCACAACCATCCGCAGGTGCGTATCGAGGACCTGCTGCACTGGGCCAGTGGCCTGGACTGGCAGGAGGACTATGAGTACGCACCACTGAACTCCTCGGTGGTGGCCATGCTCTATACCCGTGGGCGCGGCGACATGGCCGCGTACACCGCTGCCCGGGCTGCGGCGGCAAAGCCCGGCCAGCGCTTTCTCTACTCCAGTGGCGACAGCAACCTGTTGGCGGCAGCCTTGCGCGGCATGGTCGGCGCGGGGTATGCGGACTATCCCTGGCAAGCACTGTTCACACCGTTGGGTATCGAGTCGGCCGTCTGGGAGCGCGATGTGAGCGGTACCCTGGTCGGCTCGTCCTATCTGTACATGAGTGCCCGCGATCTGGCGCGCATCGGCCTGTTGATGTTGCGTGACGGGCGCTGGCAAGCGCAACAGGTAGTGCCCAGTGATTGGGTGGCGTTCAATCGCGCGCTGTTCACCCAGGCCATCGCCCAGCCCGGCGAGCCCAATCCTGGCGGGCACTGGTGGCTCAATCAGCCGCTACCCGGGGCAGGAAGCCCCTGGCCGGATGCCCCGGCCGATACCTTCGCCGCGCTTGGGCATTGGGGCCAGGCCTTGTACGTAGTGCCCGGGCAGCAGCTGGTGATCGTGCGTTATGCCGATGACCGCGATGGGCGTTTCCAGCACAACGAGTTGCTCAAGCGGGTGCTGCTGGCCCAGGCCGGGGGGCGGCCATGAAGCGCCTGCTCGTAGTGCTGGCGCTGCTGGGTGGGGCCTGGGGTTGGCATGAGCGACAGGCCCTGGCGGATTTTCCCGGCATCCTCAGTGCCTATTCGGCCAAAGAGTACTGTTCCTGCCGGTTCGTCATGGGCTTCGACAGGCCGTATTGCCAGGGCTACGTGCGTTTGTATCTGCCCCTGAGCCGCCTGGAGGAGGACACTCCGGCGCGCCAGGTCAGCGCCGTGGGGCTTGGGGTGGAGCGTCGTGCCGCCTGGCGCGGTGTGCGGGAGGGCTGTGGCTTGCTGCCGTGAGGGCAGCCGGGTAAGGTTGTGGGCTTCTGTGTTTCAGGATTTGACATGTTTTCTCTGCCCCGATTGCTACTCGCCGTGCTCGCGTTCGTGAGCTTCTCCGCCCAGGCCAACTGGCATCTGGATGGCGAATCGTCGCGCCTGTCGTTCATCTCCAGCAAAAACGGCGACACCGCCGAAGTCCATCGTTTCCTGGTGCTGCATGGCAAGGTCGACCGCAAGGGCGCTGCCGAGCTGCAGATCGAGATGGATTCCAACAGCAGCGGCGTGCCGCTGCGTGATGAACGCATGCGCAAGGAGCTGTTCGAGTTTGCCAAGTTCCCGGAAGCCAAGGTCAACGCCCTGATCGACCTGCGGCCGATCAACGACCTGGCCAACGGCGCCCAGGTGGAGTTGCGCCTGCCGCTGACCGTCAGCCTGCATGGCAAGGAGCACAGCTATGACGCCTTGTTGCTGGCGACCCGCCTGGATGAGCGACGCTTCCAGGTGGTGACCCTGGAGCCGCTGGTACTGCGTGCCGAGCACTTCGATCTGGTACCGGGCTTGTCGACCTTGCGCAAGATGGCCGGGCTCAAATCCATCAGCCCTTCGGTGCCGGTGAACGCGGTGCTGATCTTCACGGCGCGTTGACATGGCCGGACCGGTTTTCCCTTGGCGTGATGGCAACCGGTTCGAATTATTGATCGACGGCCCCGAGTTTTTCCCGCGCATGCTGACTGCCATCGTGCGGGCCGAGCAGCAGGTCGACCTGGAGCTGTACCTGGTGGAGGCGGGGGCGTGCGCCGAGGCCATGGTCCAGGCCCTGGTCCAGGCGGCTGGGCGTGGCGTGCAGGTGCGTTGCCTGTTCGATGACTATGGCGCGCTGGCGTTTACCCTGGGCCTGCGTCAACGACTGACCGCGGCCGGGGTCGAGCTGCGCTGGTACAACCGCCTGCGCTGGCGCCGGGGCTTTCGCAACCTGTACCGCGATCACCGCAAGTTGTTGCTGGTCGATCAATCCTGGGCGGTGGTCGGCGGCACCGGGGTCACCGACCAGTTCTGGGAACCGAACAAGGATGTCAGCGACTGGCACGAGGTGATGGTGCAGATGCAGGGGCCGCTGGTGGCCGACTGGCAGATGCTGTTCGATCGCCAGTGGCGTGCCAACCTGCGTCGCACGGCCTGGCGCCCGCCCACGCACTTTGGCCTGCCACGCTTGCCCCATGTGCCCGTCAGCGGCCAGGGCATGGGCCGGGTGGCCTATGCCGACGCCCGCCAGCACCGGGATATCCTGCAATCGCTGGTGCGGGCGATGAACAGCGGCCAGCGCCGGATCTGGCTGGCGACGCCATATTTCCTGCCGACCTGGAAAGTCCGCCGCTCCCTGCGACGGGCCGCCCACCACGGTATCGACGTGCGCCTGCTGTTGACCGGGCCGCGTACCGACCATCCTTCGGTGCGTTACGCCGGCCATCGCTATTACCCGCGGCTGCTGCGCGCCGGGGTGAAGATCTACGAGTACCAGCCGTGCTTCCTGCACCTGAAGATGGTGCTGGTCGATGACTGGGTGAGCATCGGCTCGTGCAACTTCGACCACTGGAACCTGCGCTTCAACCTCGAAGCCAACCTTGAAGCGCTGGACCCGCCGCTTACTGCTGCGGTGGTTGCCAGTTTCGAGCGTGATTTCGCCCAGAGCCTGAGCATCGATCTTGAGCGCTGGCATGCCCGGCCGTTGTGGAAACGGGTGCAACAGCGTTTGTGGGGCTGGCTGGACCGCCTGGTGGTCAACCTGATCGATCGCCGCGACTAATGCTGCTGGACTGCATGTAGGAGCGGGCTTGCCCCGCGATTGCGTGCTGTCGGTCACATCGCATCGCGGGGCAAGCCCGCTCCTACAGCCTGGGCGGTCTATTGTGTCCTTTGTCTTTCCAAACACCTGAAGGAGTTGATGGCATGGCCGCGAAGAAAATTCTGATGCTGGTGGGCGACTACGTTGAAGACTATGAAGTGATGGTGCCGTTCCAGGCCTTGCAGATGGTCGGGCACACCGTGCATGCGGTGTGTCCAGGCAAGCGCGCGGGGCAGACGGTGCGCACGGCCATCCACGATTTTGAAGGTGATCAGACCTACAGTGAAAAGCCCGGGCACAACTTCGCCTTGAACTTCGACTTCGACCAGGTCAAGGCCGAAGGCTACGACGCACTGCTGATCCCCGGTGGGCGGGCACCGGAATACTTGCGCCTGAACGAGCAGGTGCTGGCCTTGGTGAAGGCCATCGACAAGGCGGGCAAGCCCATTGCCGCAGTGTGCCACGGCGCCCAGTTGCTGGCGGCGGCAGGTGTGCTGGAAGGGCGGGAGTGCAGTGCGTATCCGGCCTGTGCACCGGAAGTACGCCTGGCCGGTGGGCAGTTCGTCGAGATTGGCGTCGATCAGGCGCATGTGCAGGGCAACCTGGCCTCGGCCCCTGCGTGGCCGGCACATCCGGCGTGGCTGGCGGGTTTCCTGCAGTTGCTGGGTACCCGTATTACTTTGTAGGAACAGCTGGCCTCTTCGCGGGGCAACAAAAAAGCGGCAGGGGATGACCCTGCCGCTTTTTTCAGTGCTAGTAAATCCCGAAGGCTTACTTCACTTCCACCGCCAGGCTCTCGGCGATCTTGCTTTGCCAGATCGCGGGACCTGTGATGTGTACCGACTCACCGTTGCTGTCGACCGCAACGGTAACCGGCATGTCCTTGACCTCGAACTCGTAGATCGCTTCCATGCCAAGTTCGGCAAAGGCCAGGACCTTGGACTTCTTGATCGCCTGGGCCACCAGGTAGGCGGCGCCGCCGACGGCCATCAGGTACACGGCCTTGTTGTCCTTGATCGCGTCGATGGCGGTCGGGCCGCGCTCGGACTTGCCGATCATGCCCAGCAGGCCGGTCTGCTCGAGGATCTGGCGGGTGAACTTGTCCATCCGCGTGGCGGTGGTCGGACCGGCAGGGCCCACGACTTCGTCGCCTACCGGATCAACCGGGCCGACGTAGTAGATGAAGCGACCCTTGAGGTCGACCGGCAGTTCTTCGCCCTTGTTGAGCATCTCGACCATGCGCTTGTGCGCGGCGTCGCGGCCGGTCAGCATCTTGCCGTTGAGCAGGATGGTTTCGCCCGGCTTCCAGCTCTGTACGTCTTCCGGGGTCAGGGTGTCGAGGTCGACGCGGCGGGCCGACGGACCGGCTTCCCAGACGATTTCCGGGTAGGCGTCCAGCGATGGCGCTTCCAGGTCGGCCGGGCCCGAACCGTCGAGCACGAAGTGGGCGTGACGGGTGGCGGCGCAGTTGGGGATCATGCACACCGGCAAGGACGCGGCATGGGTCGGGTAGTCCATGATCTTGACGTCGAGCACGGTGGTCAGGCCGCCCAGGCCCTGGGCACCGATGCCCAGCTGGTTGACCTTCTCGAACAGCTCCAGGCGGATCTCTTCGATGCGGTTCTGCGGGCCACGGGCCTTGAGCTCATGGATGTCGATGGATTCCATCAACACTTCCTTGGCCATGACGGCGGCTTTCTCGGCGGTACCGCCGATGCCGATGCCGAGCATGCCTGGTGGGCACCAGCCGGCACCCATGGTCGGAACGGTCTTCAGAACCCAGTCGACGATCGAGTCGGACGGGTTGAGCATGGCCATTTTCGACTTGTTCTCGGAGCCGCCGCCTTTGGCTGCCACGTCCACTTCCACGGTGTTGCCCGGGACGATGGAGTAGTGGATGACCGCAGGGGTGTTGTCCTTGGTGTTCTTGCGCGCGCCTGCCGGGTCGGCAAGGATGGATGCACGCAGGACGTTTTCCGGCAGGTTGTAGGCGCGGCGCACGCCTTCGTTGATCATGTCGTCCAGGCTCATGGTCGCGCCATCCCAGCGCACGTCCATACCGACGCGTACGAACACGGTGACGATACCGGTGTCCTGGCAGATCGGGCGGTGGCCGGTGGCGCACATGCGCGAGTTGATCAGGATCTGGGCGATGGAGTCGCGGGCAGCAGGCGACTCTTCACGCAGGTAGGCCTCGTGCATGGCCTGGATGAAATCCACGGGGTGGTAGTACGAAATGAACTGCAGGGCGTCGGCAACGCTCTGAATCAGGTCGTCTTGCTTGATCACGGTCATGCAGCGCGCTCCTCTTAAAGACGGGAACATTCAATAAGGTATTCCGACGCGGACAGGCCGAGGTGTCGAAACGACCTTTCACGGCGCACCGCGGACGGGCCGGCGGCGCAAAAAAGGCGCGGCAGTATAGCGTGCATCGGCCCCGGGTACACGCGTCAGTGGTCTAACGAAGGTCGGCAGCGGGTCGGCACTGTTTTTGCGTAGGGCTGTTTATGCAACTATGGCTGTCTGAATACCGGGGAGAACGTTGATGCCTGAATTGCGGGTAGGTGAGCGGCAGTGGACGGTGTCGCCGGGCTGCAATCTGCTCGATGCCTTGAACGAGGCGGGGCTGAGCGTGCCCTACAGCTGTCGCGCCGGCAGTTGCCATGCCTGCCTGGTGCGCTGCCTGCAAGGTCAGCCGCAAGATGCACGGCCCGATGCCCTGGGGGCGGCGCAGCGCCAGTCTGGCTGGCGATTGTCCTGCCAGTGCCGGGTCGAGGAGGATCTGCAGGTTGCCCTGTTCGATCCCGTGCAGGACGGTATCGGCGCCAGCGTGGTCGGCCTCGACTGGCTGAGCCCGACGGTATTGCGCCTGCGCCTGGAGCCTGCGCGTGCACTGCGCTATCAGGCCGGCCAGCACCTGGTGCTGTGGAGCGCCACTGGCGTGGCGCGGCCTTATTCGCTGGCAAGCTTGCCTGGCGATGAGCGTTTTCTGGAGTTTCACCTCGACTGCCGTCGGCCCGGGGCATTCTGCGATGCGGCGCGCCAGCTGCAAGTAGGCGATACCCTGCGTCTGGGCGAGTTGCGCGGCGGCGCCTTGCACTACGACGCCGAGTGGCAGGAGCGTCCGCTCTGGCTACTGGCGGCGGGAACGGGGCTGGCGCCGTTGTGGGGTATTCTGCGTGAAGCCCTGCGCCAGCAGCATCGGGGGGATATTCGCTTGATTCACCTGGCCCACGACGCCCGTGAGCACTATCAGGCCCAAGCGCTGAGCGCACTGGCTGAGCGTCACCCGCACTTGCAGGTCGAATGCTTGACCCCGCAGGAACTGCCTCAGGCCCTGGCGGCCCTGCGTTTGTCGTCACGGCAGACGGTTGCATTGGCCTGTGGCTCACCGGCCAGTGTCGAGCAGTTTTCCCGTCGGCTGTTCCTGGCCGGGTTGCCGCGAAACCAGCTGTACGCCGATGTCTTCACCGAACACGCATAAAAAAACCGCAGCACAGGCTGCGGTTTTTTCATTGCATCAGCGGATCAGACCAGCGAATCACCGACATGCAGGATCTTCATGCCGTTGGTGCCACCGATGGTGTGGTAGCTGTCGCCTTTGGTCAGGATCACCCAGTCACCGGGCTCGACCATGCCGCGCTTGAGCAACTCGTCGACGGCGGCCTGGCTGACTTTCTCCGGCGGCAAGGCAGCCGGGTCGAAGGCAATCGGGTAGACACCGCGGAACATCGAGGCGCGTGCCTGGGTGGCGCGGTGCGGCGACAGGGCGAAGATCGGCACCGAAGAGCGCAGGCGCGACATGATCAGCGGGGTGTAACCACTTTCGGTGAGGGCGATGATCGCCTTGACGCCCGGGAAGTGGTTGGCGGTGTACATGGCCGCCAGGGCGATGCTTTCGTCGCAGCGCTCGAAGGTGGTGTGCAGGCGGTGGCTGGACTTCTGGCTGGTCGGGTGCTTTTCAGCGCCCTGGCAGATGCGTGCCATGGCCTGGACCGCCTCGATCGGGTAGGCGCCGGCGGCACTTTCGGCCGAGAGCATGACCGCATCGGTGTTATCCAGCACGGCGTTGGCCACGTCGGACACTTCGGCGCGGGTCGGCATCGGATTCTGGATCATCGATTCCATCATCTGCGTGGCGACGATCACGGCCTTGTTGTTGCGGCGAGCGTGCTGGATGATCTTTTTCTGGATCGCGATCAGCTCGGCGTCGCCGATTTCCACGCCCAGGTCGCCACGGGCAACCATCACTGCATCACTGGCGGCGATCAGACCGTCGAGGGTCTCGTCGTCGGCCACGGCTTCGGCGCGTTCGATCTTGGCTACCAGCCAGGCGCTGCCGCCGGCTTCGTCGCGCAGGCGACGGGCATATTGCATGTCGCTGGCGTCACGCGGGAACGAAACGGCCAGGTAGTCCAGGTCCATTTCGGCGGCCAGCTTGATGTCGGCCTTGTCTTTTTCGGTCAGGGCCGGGGCGGTCAGGCCGCCACCTTTGCGGTTGATGCCCTTGTGGTCGGACAGCGGGCCGCCGATCAACACCGAGCAGTGCAGGGAATCGTGGGTGGCGGATTCCACGCGCATGACCACGCGGCCGTCGTCGAGCAGCAGCTCGTCACCGACGCCGCAGTCCTTGACCAGGTCCGGATAGTCGATGCCGACGATTTCCTGGGTGCCTTCGGTCAGGGGGTGGGCGGTGGAGAAGGTGAAGCGGTCACCGACTTTGAGTTCGATGCGCTTGTTGGCGAATTTGGCGATGCGAATCTTCGGGCCTTGCAGGTCGCCGAGCAGTGCTACGTGGCGACCCAGTTTTGCCGCGATGTCACGGATCAGGCGGGCGCGGGCCTTGTGCTCATCGGGGGTGCCGTGGGAGAAGTTCAGGCGAGCGACATCCAGGCCGGCAAGGATCAGTTGTTCGATGACTTGCGGCGAGTTGCTGGCGGGGCCAAGGGTGGCGACGATTTTGGTACGGCGGATGGTCATGCACAGACTCCTATAGTGACACGCTGCGAAAGGCTACTCTGGAATTTCGCTGTAGTCATTGTTCCTTTGCACTACCTGCTTGAGGGGGCGTGGGGCGTTTGAACGGGGTGCGGGTTGATTGGGCGGGTTGGGCGCTGGCAGATGAACAGTGGATAAGCCCCAGAGCTGAACGCCACCACAGAACTCGGCCCACCTATAGATTTGCCAGCAAACGCCGATACACTGCTCATTAAAGGAGATCCCCCCATGCGAGCCTTGATCGTTCTAGCCCTGGCGACCAGTGTCGTCGGCTGCACCCGCTGGTCGATGGACCATCATCTGAACAACGCCTACCGCGCCTACGACCGCGGCAACTGCGAGCGCGTCATGCTCGAACTGTCGCAGGTCGATCGCACCAGCCAGGCACGACCGTTCATCCACCCGGAAGTCTCGATGCTGCGCGGCCAGTGCCTGGAGCGCCAGAAGCTCTACGTCGACGCTGCCCAGACCTACCAGTACATCATCGCCCGCTATCCGCAGAACGAATACGCCTACCGCGCCCGCGCCCGCCTGCAGACCCTGGAACAACTGGGCCATCTGCGTAGTGGCGAAGCGGCCATAGCCCGGCCGGCAACCACAACGCCTTGGCGTTAATACTAAAGAGCATGAGTCACATTGTGACGCGGGGTACAGGTTGCGCTAATCTTGTTGCTGAAGAACAGGTAAAACAGCAGCACTAGCGCGACCCTGCTAAAGGGTCTCCGACAGCGATACCAACCATGTTTGACGAGCGCCACATCGAGCGTCATCAGCTCCCTTACTTCCTCAAAGTCTTCAACCGCTATACCGATCAGCCCATCGGCTACCTGGGTAACGTGTCCGAAGACGGCCTGATGCTGATCAGCCAGCTACCCATGCTGGTCGGCCCGGATTTCGAGTTGCAACTCAAAGTGCCGGTCCGCCGGGGTGGCGTGCACCTGATCAACCTCACTGCCAGTTGCCTGTGGTGTCACGAAGACCAGACCCCGGGCCATTACGATTCCGGCTTCATGCTGCTGCAGGCCCCCCGCGAGTACGAGCAGCTGGTGCGCGCCCTGCGCGGCTATTTCAGCTTCCATCCGTTGAACGCCTCGGCCTGATCAGGCTGGCCGTGACAGGCGACTGGCCCTAGACTCTGGTCGATCTTCTGTTCAGGACGACCCCGTGAGCTCCAGCATCTTCTGGCACGACTACGAAACCACCGGCATCAACCCTCGCAATGACCGGCCACTGCAGGTGGCCGGCGTGCGCACCGACCTCGACCTCAACGAGATCGAGGCCCCGGTCAATCTGTATTGCCAACCCAGCGATGACATCCTGCCGCATCCGGCCGCCTGCCTGGTCACCGGTATCACGCCGGCGCAATTGGCCAGTCGCGGCTTGCGTGAAGCCGAATTCATGACCCGGGTGCATGCCGAACTGGCCCGCCCTGGCACCTGTGGGGCAGGCTACAACAGCCTGCGCTTCGACGACGAGGTCACCCGCTACAGCCTGTACCGCAACTTCTTCGATCCTTATGCCCGCGAATGGCAAGGCGGCAACAGCCGCTGGGATCTGATCGATGTGGTGCGCGCAGCCTATGCCCTGCGCCCCGATGGCATCGTCTGGCCGCAACAGGAAGGGCGGACCAGCCTGCGCCTGGAGTTGCTGACGGCCGCCAACGGCATCGACCATGGCCAGGCTCACGAAGCCCTCAGTGATGTGCGGGCTACCATTGCGCTTGCACGTTTGATCCGACAGAAACAGCCGAAACTCTATGACTGGTTGTTTCAATTACGCAGTAAACAGAAAGTTCTGGATCAGATTCGTCTGCTTCAGCCGCTGGTGCATATCTCCGGCCGTTTCTCTGCTGAGCGCAATTACCTTGGTGTCGTTTTGCCATTGGCCTGGCATCCGCGTAACCGTAATGCCCTGATTGTCTGTGACCTGCACCTGGACCCGCAGCCATTGTTGCAGGAAGACGGCGATACGTTGCGTCAGCGTTTATACAGCCGACGTGATGAAATGCTCGAGGGGCAATTACCGGTACCCTTGAAGTTGGTGCATATCAATCGCTGCCCGGTGGTTGCGCCTTTGTCCGTATTGCGTGAACAAGATCAGCAACGCCTGGGGCTGGACATGTCCTTGCTGCAAGCGCGGGCATTGAGCCTGAGTGCGGCTCAATCCATCTGGCAGGACAAACTGCAGGCGATCTATCGCGAGGAAGAGTTTTCCCCGAGTGAGGATCCTGAGCAGCAGTTGTATGACGGTTTTATCGGTGATCGCGACAGACGCCTGTGCGAACAAGTGCGCAGTGTAGATCCGCATCAATTGGGCCAGGGGCACTGGATGTTCGATGATGAACGATTGCCCGAGCTGCTGTTTCGCTACCGTGCGCGCAATTTCATCGAGACCTTGAATGAACAGGAGCTGCAACGCTGGCAGCTGTTCTGCCAGCAGCGCCTCTGCGACCCGCAGATGGGCGCGCCGAACACCGTGGGGGATTTCGAGCAGGCCCTGCAAGGCTGCTGGGACAGCGCCGATGCCGCGCAGCGGGAATTGCTCGGACAATGGCGGGCTCATGTCCAGGGGCTGAAATCGCAGTTTGGACTGTGAGCGACAAGTGACAATAAAAAAACGCCAGCAAGCTGGCGTTTTTATCAGTGCAACATCAGGTTGCGCTGGCAGGTGATTAACCCAGCAGGGTTGCCCAGCCTTCAACCACATCGCCACCCCACTTGGCTTTCCACTCTTTCAGGGTTTTGTGGTTGCCACCTTTGGTCTCGATGACTTCACCGTTGTGCGGGTTCTTGTACTGTTTGACCTTGCGTGCACGCTTGGTGCCGGCAGTTTTAACAGCGCCACGCGGTGCTTTCACCGATTTGGCTTCTGGGTCGAGCAGAGCAATGATATCGCGCAGCGACTTCTGATATTCGCCCATCAGGTTGCGCAGTTTGCCTTCGAACTCCAGCTCTTTCTTCAGCTTGTCGTCATTCGACAGGTTGGCCAGGCGGGCTTGCAGTTCTTTGATGGCTTCTTCTGTAGCGCGATATTCGTTGATCAGGGACATTGGCTATTCCTTGGGAATGAGGTGTCAGGTAGACAGTGGGGCAATAATAGTCAGGGCGTAGTGCCAAGTAAACATCAAACTTGGCAATTAACCGGTCGTGAGTTAATCGCTTCGATAGAAAACATTAAGAAAAATTTACAAACTAACGCGATCCGATAACACCCAACTTGGCCGCCACGCGGTACGGTCCGTGGCCTTGGCCTGTCAATCACGCGCTGCAGGCGAGGGCGACAGGACGCCTGCATTGCCTACTGCAGTTTTTCCGGGCACTCGCTAGAATGTGCGCCTTTGCGAAGTTTCTGGAGTCTCTTTCATGCGCACCTACCGGCTGGTGATTGCTTGCCCCGACCGCGTTGGCATCGTCGCCAAAGTCAGTAATTTTCTGGCGTCCTATAACGGCTGGATCAACGAAGCGAGCCATCACTCCGATGAGCAGAGCGGTTGGTTCTTCATGCGCCACGAGATTCGCGCCGAGAGTCTGCCCTTCGGTATCGAGGCGTTTCGCGAGGCGTTCGCGCCGATTGCCGAAGAGTTTTCCATGGTCTGGCGCATTACCGATACCGACCAGAAAAAACGCGTGGTGCTGATGGCCAGCCGTGAATCCCACTGCCTGGCCGACCTCTTGCACCGCTGGCACGCCAAGGAACTGGAGTGCGACATCCCATGCGTGATCTCCAACCACAATGACCTGCGCAGCATGGTCGAGTGGCATGGTATTCCGTTCTTCCATGTTCCGGTCGACCCACAGGACAAACAACCGGCCTTCGCCGAGGTCTCGCGCCTGGTCAAGGAGCACGGAGCCGATGTCGTGGTGCTGGCCCGTTACATGCAGATCCTGCCGCCGCAGCTGTGCCAGGAGTACGCCCAGCAGGTGATCAATATCCACCACAGCTTCCTGCCGTCCTTCGTCGGCGCCAAGCCGTATCACCAGGCCTCCCTGCGTGGGGTCAAGCTGATCGGTGCTACCTGCCACTACGTAACCGAAGAGCTGGACGCCGGTCCCATCATCGAGCAGGACGTGGTACGCGTCAGCCACAGCGACAGCATCGAGGACATGGTCCGTTTCGGCCGCGATGTCGAGAAGATGGTCCTGGCCCGTGGCCTGCGCTACCACCTGGAAGACCGCGTGCTGGTTCACGGCAACAAGACGGTGGTTTTCAACTAAGCGCCGTGGCAGGAGGTTGCAGCATGGCCGATCCCTTCGACAGGGCAGCCTCCAAGGCCCCGCCGACCCTCGGCGAGGGCTGCCTGAGCCGTTACGACCCGGCTGCGCTGGGTCATGACGACGGCACTGATTTTCCCGGGGCCGCCGAGCTGTGGGAGCAGTTGCAGGGTACTAGCGACGCGTCCGTGCCTGAGTGATACCCAGGCGTTCCAGCACGGGGCGGCCCAGCAGGCAGAGAAAAACCGGACCCCCGGCAAACAGATAGAAATAGTAGGTCACCGCCCGCCAGATCACGATGGCCGCGGCGGCCGTCGACTTGCCCACCAGTGGCGTCAGCAGGCTGGCAGAGGTGAGTTCGGCGGCGCCTGCACCGCCGGGTAACAGGCTGAACTGTCCGGCGCTGAGGGCGAGCATCTGCACCAGGAAGCTCACGATCCACTGCAGGTCCACGCCCAGCCCGCGAAGGGCCAGGTACAGCACGCTGTAACGCAACCCCCAGTGCACGCAGGTGAGGGCGAACACCAGGGCCAGTGTGCGCTTGGGCAAGCGCCAGGTGTCGGCCAGGGCACGGAAAAAATGCAGCACTTTTCGTGTCCAGCGGCGACGTCGGGCTGGCGATACCTTCAGTTTGCGCAGCAATCGGCCATTGAGGCGCAGCATTGGCCGTCGATAACCCACCAGCGCCACGGTACCCGCCAGTACGCCGGCCATCAGCAGGGCACTGCCTGCCAGCAAGGCTTGCAGGCTGTGGTTGAGGGTGTGGAACAGTGCGTAGCCGGCAATCCCCAGCAGGGCACAGAGGAAGAACAGCAAGTCGTTGATCTGGTCGGCGGCGAACACCGCGCTACTGCGTGCCGGGGCGATGCGGTCGCGGGCCAGCAAGGCCATCAGGGTCAGTGGCCCACCACTGCCTGCGGGCGTGGTGCAGATGGCGAACTCGGTGGCCATGATCACCCCCAGGCTTCTGATTCGGCCCAGGTTGCTGCCCTGGCTGCCCAACAGCAGGCGCAGGCGAATGGCATTGATGATCCAGCACAGCAGGATCATGCCCAGCAGCCCCAACAGCAGACCGGGGGCGAAGGCGCGCAAGCGTGTCAGTAGATCCGTGCCGCCGAGCAAGGCAGGCACCAGCAGCGCCATCAACAACGCCAGCAGCAGCCAGAGCGAACGCCTCATCCCGCCTGCCTGCTGGCCAACCAGGCGGACTTGGTCAGGGGTGTGCGGCCCTGCTGCATCAAGTGCTGCAAGGTGCGCATCCAGTAGCGGCGGGAGTATTCATGGCGCATGTCCACCGGGTGCAGGCCCAGGCGTATCACCGGCGCCAGGTCGAAGCGGGCCAGCTGCCAGTCGCAGACCATCCGTGACATACCCCGGCGCCAGGCACTGCGGGCGCTCCAGACCAGTCCGGGGGCGGTGATCGGGGTGAAATCCGGCAGTCGGTAGAGATGGCCCGGATCGCTGGTGTACTGCAAGGGCAAGGTCCGCAGGGCCTGGCGGGTGCCTTCGCTCATCAGCCAGGCCGGGGCGACGAAGCCGGCCAGCGGCCAGCCAAAGCGCTGGAACAGGTCCATTCCGGCCTGCAGGCGCTCCAGGGCGATAGCGCGGTCGAGGCTGTAGAACTCGCCTTCGTGGGTATAGACGCGGCGCATGAAATAGTCGCGCGGCGAGCGCGGCGGCGGGCTGTCGTCGGCATGGTGGTAGCCATGCAGGACCAGTTCGTCACCGCGTTGCAGGCGTCGGTCGAGCATCTGCCGAAAGCCTGCCGCCAGCGCCAGCGGGTCATGCCGGTGAAAGTCCGGCACCACCAGCCAGGTCATGGGTATATCGCCCAGGGTATCGAGCGTCTCGACAAAGGGCTGGTAGTCCGGCCAGGTCTGCGGCGCCACGTCATGCAGCACCAGCAACAGGCTGCGCCCAGCGGCCGGGTCAGGCATGGACACGTACCGGCAGACCGTGGCCGAGCACGGCCCGGTAATGGGCAAGCAGGCCGTTGACCACAGTGTCCCAGGCGTAGTGCTGTTCGGCGTGATGACGCGCCTGCAGTCCGAGCTGCGCGGCGCCCTGATCGAACACATCGCGTACAGCGCAGGCCATGGCCTGGCCGTTGTTGGGCTGGCACAGGCGACCGAAACGCGGGTCGATAATCTCTTCGAACGCGCCGGCGGCGACGGCAATCACTGGAATCGCGCTGGCCATGGCTTCGAGGATGACCAGGCCGAAGGTTTCCTGGTCGCCCGCATGCACCAGGGCGTCTGCGCTGGCCAGCAGCCGGGCGACCTCGCGGGCCGGGCAGAAGTGGTCGATGACGGTGACATTGGCCGGGACGCTGGTCGGCATGTGCGAACCGACCAGCAGCAAGTGATAGTGCTTGCCCAGGTGCTTCATGCAGTCGAGCAGGACCGGTAGGTTCTTCTCCCGCGAGCCGCGGCCGGCAAACACCAGCAGGTGGGTGTTGTCGGCAAGTTTCAACTGCTGGCGCAAGGCATCGTCGCGATGCTGAGGATGAAAAGTGGCCAGGTCCACCCCCAGGCGTTGCACATGCACATTGCCGATGCCCAACCTGCGAAGCTTGCTGGCCATGACCTGGCTTGGGGCCAGGACACGGTCGAAATTGCCATACAGTTTGCTGACGTAAGCCTCGACATTGGGTGTGAACCAGTTGCCCATGCGGTTGCTGACCAACAGCGGCAAGTCGGAATGGTAGAAACCGATCACCGGCACGTCGAGCTGGCGCCGTGCATCCAAGGCGGCCCAGGCAGTCAGGTAGGGATCGCCGACTTCGATAAGGTCCGGTTGCAGGTCATGCAGGACATTGCGCCAGGGCGCCAGGCGCAGCGGAAAGCGATAGCCGTTGCCGAACGGCAGGGCCGGGGCCGGCACCTGGTAGATGCCATTGGCGTGGCGGGCGCTGGCGCCGGGGATCAACAGGCTGTGGCGCACACCGGGCGTCTGTCCCAGGCGGCGATGTTTGGCATCAAGATAGGTACGCACACCGCCACTGGCAGGGGCGTAGAACATGGTGATGTCAGCGATGTGCACGATCAGCATCCCTCCGAGATCGTCTTCAGGGTGCGTCATCCGTCACAGCCGTGCACGGAATGACGCGCCCTAAGGTTGACCTCTATTAAGGATAGTTTGTTCGATCGCGATGCAGGGGAGGGGCAGCGGCGGGCGCCGCTGCCCGAGGGCTCAGATGCGGAAGCTGCCGACCAGGTGTTTCAGGCGGCTGGCCTGCTGCTCAAGGTCGGCGCAGGCGCGCAGGGTCGACTGCAGGTTCTCGACCCCTTCCTGGTTGAGCATGTTGATTTCGTTGATATCCATGTTGATCGAGTCGACCACGGCGGTCTGCTCTTCGGTGGCAGTGGCCACCGACTGGTTCATGCCGTCGATCTCGCCGATGCGCAGGGTCACGCTGCCCAGGCGCTCACCGGCCTGGTTGGCGATTTCCACGCTGTCCTGGCTGTGGCGCTGGCTCTGGCTCATGGTGTCGACCGACTCGCGGGCGCCGACCTGCAGCTCTTCGATCATGTTCTGCACTTGCTGCGCCGACTCCTGGGTGCGGTGCGCCAGGTTGCGTACTTCATCGGCAACCACGGCAAAACCACGACCTGCCTCACCGGCCCGCGCCGCCTCGATGGCCGCGTTGAGGGCCAGAAGGTTGGTCTGCTGGGAAATGCTGGTGATCACCTCAAGGATCTGGCCGATGTTCACGGTCTTGCTGTTGAGGGTCTCGATGTGCGAGCTGGAAGTGCAGATCAGGTCCGACAGACGGTTCATGGCCTGGATGCTGCGATCGACCACCTGCTGGCCTTCTTCGGCCAGGTGGCGCGCCGAGCTTGCCTGTTGCGAGGCCAGGGCGGCGTTGTGGGCGATCTCCTGGGCGGCGGCGCCGAGCTGGTTGATGGCGGCGGCGACGCTGTTGGTGCGGTTGGCCTGCTCGTCGGAGTTGACCATCGACGAGTTGGAGGCGCTGACCACCCGCAGGGCGACTTCGTTGACCTGTTCGGTGGCCGAGGACACTTCGCGGATCGAGCCGTGGATACGCTCGACGAAGCGGTTGAACGCCGTGCCGAGGATGCCGAATTCGTCCTGGCTGTGCAGGGTCAGGCGCTTGGTCAGGTCGCCTTCGCCTTCGGCGATGTCTTCCATGGCCCGGGTCATGGTATGCAGCGGCTGCAGCAGGACGCGGATCAGCAGGCCGAGCAGGGCGATGATGATGACCACGGCGACCAGGGTGGCGATCACTGCCGAGGTGCGGAAGGTGCTGAGCATCGCGTAGGCCTTGTCCTTGTCCACGGACAGGCCGATGTACCAGTTGGCCGAAGGCAGGCCCTTGACCGGGGCGAAGGTCAGCAGGCGGGTTTCACCATTGAGTTCAACCTCGCTCAGGTCCTTGCTCAGGCGCGGGGTGTTCTGCGGGAACAGGTCCGACAGCGACTTCATCACCAGGTTCTTGTCCGGGTGCACCAGGATCTTGCCCTGGTCGTTGACCAGGAAGGCATAGCCCATGCCGCCGAAGTTCAACGAATTGATGATCTCGGCCAGGCCGTCCAGCGCCAGGTCGCCGCCGACCACGCCGACGTTGCGGGCCGCGGTGGCCACCACCGATATCACCATCTTGCCGGTGCTGACGTCGACATACGGCTCGGTCAGGATCGGGCCGTTGGCGGCCATTCCGTCCTTGTACCAGGGGCGTACGCGCGGGTCGTAGCCATCGGGCATCTTGGTTTGTGGACGAATGGTGAAGCCACCGTCGACATCACCCAGGTAAATAGTCAGAAAACTCGACACCAGGGCTTGTTGTCCCAGCAGCGTGCCGATCTGTTCTTTGTCCGGGAATGCGGCAATGTTCTGGGCCACGTTCTGCACCAGCATGATGCGGCCATCAAACAGGTTCTTGATGTTGGTCGACGTGGTATCACCCATTTGTGCAAGGTAACTTTCCAGGTCTTCGCGAATTGCATTGCGTTGCAGGAAGTCGTTGTACAAAGTGAAAAGGGTGAATGCGATCATGACGATCAGGGAAGCGGCCAGCAGGATCTTGTGGCTGAATCGGAGGCTTTTGTTCATAACGTGTCGGTCCGCTAAGGTCTTATTATCCGGGTCTTTCGCACAAAGAGCAGTTTGAAAGCAGTGCAGGTCCCCTGTCCTTGTCGGGCTTTTCCTGTCTTTCTGGTGGTCTATCGCTAATGTGATATCGGCCGATTCGAGCCAAAGCTTAAACAGAGGGTGAAAAAACATGCCTGATTCTTTGCAGTTCATGCTCGGTGCGGACCTCAGTGGACAGCCGGTCGGCCAGGCCATGCGCCTGGCCAACCGTCATGGCCTGGTCGCTGGCGCCACCGGCACCGGCAAGACCGTGACCCTGCAGCACATGGCCGAAGCCTTCAGCGATGCCGGTGTGGCGGTGTTCGCCGCCGACGTCAAGGGCGACCTCTGTGGCCTGGGCGCGCAGGGCAACCCTCAGGGCAAGGTGGCCGAACGTATTGCCGGCATGCCCTGGCTTGGGCACCGGCCAAAGGCGTATCCGGTCAGCTTGTGGGATGTAAACGGGCAGTCCGGTCATCCATTGCGTACCACCTTGAGCGAAATGGGCCCACTGTTGCTGGGCAACCTGCTGGAACTGACCGACAGTCAACAGGCCGCGCTCTATGCCGCGTTCAAGGTGGCCGACCGTGAAGGCCTGCTATTGCTCGATATCAAGGACCTCAAGGCCCTGCTTGCGCACCTCAAGGACAACCCGCAACTGCTCGGCGAAGACAGTGCGCTGATGACCAGCGGCTCCAGCCAGGCCCTGTTGCGACGCCTGGCGACCCTGGAGCAGCAAGGCGCCGAGGCGTTGTTCGGTGAGCCGGCCCTGCAGCTGGAAGATATCCTGCGCCCTGACGTCGATGGCCGTGGTCGCATTCACCTGCTCGATGCCAGCCGCCTGGTACATGAGGCGCCCAAGGTCTACGCCACCTTCCTGCTCTGGCTGCTGGCCGAGCTGTTCGAGCAACTGCCCGAGCGAGGCGATGCCGACAAGCCGCTGCTGGCGTTGTTCTTCGATGAAGCGCACCTGCTGTTCAACGGTACGCCCAAGGCATTGCAGGACCGGCTGGAGCAGGTGGTCCGGCTGATCCGTTCCAAAGGGGTGGGGGTGTACTTCGTCACCCAGTCGCCCGGCGACCTGCCCGACGATGTCCTGGCACAACTGGGCCTGCGTATCCAGCATGGCTTGCGCGCCTTCACCGCCAAGGAACAGAAGTCGTTGAAAGCCGTGGCCGACGGCTTCCGCCCGAACCCGGATTTCGACACCTTGAGTGTGTTGACCGAGCTCGGAATCGGTGAGGCGCTGGTGGGGATCCTGCAGGAAAAGGGAACGCCCGGTATGGTCCAGCGCGTGTTGATTGCACCGCCCCAGTCGCGAATCGGGCCGCTGAGCGAGGCCGAGCGTGCTGCCCTGATTGCTGCTTCGCCACTGGCCGGA
The DNA here is from genome assembly GCF_044769005.1 of Pseudomonas sp. NPDC090755. Lineage (NCBI taxonomy): Bacteria > Pseudomonadati > Pseudomonadota > Gammaproteobacteria > Pseudomonadales > Pseudomonadaceae > Pseudomonas > Pseudomonas sp. NPDC090755. Next base: position 181,815 of record NZ_JBIVXC010000007.1, read on the forward strand.
CGTTATGACAAGGCGGTGGATCGCGAGTCGGCCTATGAAATGCTCAACGCGCGCAAGGGTGGGGCAGTGGCACCTGACCAGGCACCTGCAGCCGCCGAGGAAAGCCTGGCCGACAAGGCCGGTGAATTCCTCCAGAGTGCCGCCGGGCAAGCGATCAAGTCGGCGGTGCGCCAGGCGGCCAACCAGTTCGGCCGCCAGTTGGTGCGTGGCTTGATGGGGTCGCTGCTCGGTGGCAGCAAGCGCAGGTAGCGCCAACAAAAAAGGCGCCCAAAGGCGCCTTTTTCATGCGTTACAGGGTTCAGCCGATGAACTTGGTCGCCAGCCAGAACAAGGTTGCCGACAGGGCCACGGTGGCTGGCAGGGTCAGGACCCAGGCCAGCAGGATGGTGCGCACCGTGCCGCCTTGCAGGCCGCTCTTGTTCGCCACCATGGTACCGGCCACACCCGAGGACAGTACGTGGGTGGTCGATACCGGCAGGCTGAAGATGTTGGCCATGCCGATGGCGCAGGCTGCGGTGATCTGTGCCGACATACCCTGGGCGTAGGTCATGCCCTGTTTGCCGATCTTCTCGCCGATGGTCAGTACCACACGCTTCCAGCCAACCATGGTACCCAGGCCCAGGGCCAGGGCGACGGCCAGAATCACCCAGAACGGCGCGTATTCGGTGGTGGCGGTCAGGTCCTTGCGCAGTTTCTCCAGGTCAGCCTTCTCGCGTTTCTCCAGGCCCGGGAGTTTGCCGACCTTCTTCGCGGTATCGTCCAGGCAGAGCAGGTAACGACGTACTTCAACGCGTTTTTCCGGGGTCAGCGAGCGGTACTCGGTTACACCTTTGAGCGAGTCGAGCAAGGCGTTGATGGTCGGCTCGGTCTGCTGCGGGTTGCAGCTGAACTGCTCGGGCAGGTCGGTGTCCTGGGCTTTACCCAGGGCCAGGAACTCGCCCAGGGTCGCCTCGTTGCGCTGGTAGAACTGGCTCAGGTGCAGGGTAGCGTCGCGGGTCCGCTCGATCTGGTAAGTGGTGCTGTTCAGGTCGAGGACGAACTGGGCCGGTACGATACCGATCAGTACCAGCATGATCAGGCCGATACCTTTCTGGCCGTCGTTGGAGCCGTGCACGAAGCTCACGCCCATGGCCGAAATCACCAGTACCAGGCGGTTCCAGAACGGCGGGTGCTTCTTGTCGTCGAGCTTGCGACGCTGCTCCGGCGTCTTGTGCATCTTCGACAGCGGTCGCCACCATTTAAGGGCAATCAGCACCAGCGCAGCCACGGCAAAGCCGGCCATGGGCGACAGCACCAGGGACATGCCGATGTCGATCGCTTTCTGCCAGTTGACCCCTTCACCCAGTGGAATGTCGCTGATCAGGGCATTGGCCAGGCCAACCCCGAGGATCGAGCCGATCAGGGTGTGGGAGCTGGAGGCCGGAATACCGAAGTACCAGGTGCCCAGGTTCCAGGCGATGGCGGCGGCCAGCAAGGAGAAGACCATGGCCAGTCCATGACCGGTATTCACATTGATCAGCAACTCCACCGGAAGCAGGTGAACGATGGCATAGGCCACCCCGACACCGCCGAGCAGCACGCCAAGGAAGTTGAACACCCCGGAGAAGAACACCGCCAGGTGCGGGGGCATGGCTTTGGTATAGATGACTGTCGCTACCGCGTTTGCGGTGTCATGAAAGCCATTGATGAACTCGAAGGCGAGTACGAAGGTCAAAGCGAGCAGCAGGCTCACCAGTACCCAGGCATCAAGTCCGCTGAATAAATCGATCATGAAGGTTTTCTGACCCGGTCATAAGGGGGCGCGATTATGCCAGAAATCCCTGCTAATCGATGCACTTGCTGCTGACCGGTGCTGCGCGTTCGAGCGCTTTGCGCGAGGGGGATGTGCCGGGAAGGATAAGGGAAATGTCGGCTAAAATCGGAAAAAATCGAGAAAATTTAGAGGTTTAGGTCATTTTTAGCTTGCGGGAAAAGATTCAAACGGTTGTATGAAATTTGTGAGATTCCGTTTCGACCTGCTGCCAACAGAGTAATGATCGGCTTGCGGTTTTCCGCGCAAAAAAACACCTTCCACCTGCCACAGGCAAGCGGCGGGAGCGGGGCGAGGGCAGGTTAAGCCTCGTCGCCCTTCAGTTCTTTCTCTATTTTTTGCAGCTCCTGGGCGAAGGCCTGGTCGCGAATGCTTGCGCGTTTGCGCCACGGCTTGCGTTCAGGGTCGGGTTGAGCGGCGTAGGTGGTGACTTCCCCGCCGTAAACTTCCTTGTAGCGTTGTTCCTGGCGCTCAAGTTCCGCGCGCAGTTCATCTTTCGTCACAGTGCTACCTGTTTTTAATAAATGGACCCGGGCATTAATGCGTGCAGGCGCGCGTGATGCGCAACTTGCACACGGTCTGCCGGGCAGTGGATTTGAATGTTCATTATAGCAAGCAAGTTGTATCAGCGTATCAACCGCTATTGTTCGATCAATGACAACAGAAACCGAGGTTTGTTACGGCCCGGGTTAAAGCGCCATTCACCAGCCATTATTGCTGGATGCATGCTTTCCCACACGGTTGGCAAGGTATGAAACGAAGGGGGAGATAAAAACGGCCTCGCTTCGTGGGCAAGGCCGTGCCTGGGACTTCTACGGTGGGTACCTGACCAGTCTCTCCAAGAAGCCACGTGGTGGCGGTGGAAAGGTATAAGCAATTGAGGGTATCGGTCAATTGCGATTATCGGTCGTTGGTTCGATAATCGCACCAGTGACCGTGTTGCCGAGGTGAACCATGACAGAAGAAACACAGCCCAAAGGGGCCGGATTGAACGATCAGGTGCGCAGCTCGTTTGCATCTTTGGCGCCGCCTATCGTTGCGTCACCGGCCAGGCGTATTCAGGCGTTCACCGGTGATCCTGATTTCATGACCTCGCTGGCCCGTGGCCTGGCAGTGGTGCAGGCCTTCCAGGAGCGCAAGCGGCATCTGACCATTGCGCAGATCAGCCACCGCACGGAAATTCCCCGCGCTGCCGTACGCCGCTGCCTTCACACACTGATCAAGCTGGGTTACGCCACGACCGACGGGCGGACTTACTCGCTGTTGCCCAAGGTTCTGACCCTGGGGCATGCCTATTTGTCGTCGACACCCTTGGCAGTGTCGGCCCAGCCGTACCTGGACCGTATGAGCGACCAGCTCCATGAGGCCTGCAACATGGCGACCCTGGAGGGCGACGACATTCTTTATATTGCGCGCTCCGCCACGGTGCAGCGCCTGATTTCGGTCGACCTTTCGGTGGGTGGCCGGTTGCCGGCCTATTGCACCTCCATGGGCCGGATCCTGCTGGCGGCCCTGGACGATGCGACGCTGCACGAATACCTGGAGCATGCCGACCTGCAGGCCAAGACCAGCCGCACCATCCACGACCCGGTGGCCTTGCTCGAATGCCTGCAGCAGGTTCGCCAGCAGGGCTGGTGCGTGGTTGACCAGGAGCTGGAGCAGGGCCTGCGCTCGATTGCCGTGCCGGTGTACGACGCGTCCGGCCAGGTACTGGCTGCGCTCAATGTCAGCACCCACGCCGGACGCGTCAGCCGTACCGAGCTTGAACAGCGCTTCCTGCCGATCATGCTGGCGGCCAGTCGTGACCTGAGTGCCCAGTTGTTCGCCTGATGTTGCACTTTCCTGTTCGATAAACGCACACAGTTGCGTTTATCGAATTGCGCCGTTTCTGGCGCCTTATTAATGTCCCTCGCACCGGTCAGCCCGCACTGACCGCTAATAATAATGAGCGAGAGGCGTACGCCCCATGACCCACTCCCCTTCGATGCACCGCCCGCACTTGTCCGAGCACGGGCTGTACAGCGGCTGACTGCCGCGTCGACACCCGCACCTCCGTCGTCCGTGCCGTTCAACCGCGCACCCGCACACTCGCGCGCTCCCACTGGATAAAAATAATGAACAGTCCGCAAGCTGCTGTCGGAAACTGCCTTGATGTGCAGTCCTTCATCAATAACCAACCCCTGTCGCGCTATCAGTGGCGGGTGGTGATCCTCTGTTTCCTGATCGTTTTCCTCGACGGCCTGGATACCGCGGCCATGGGCTTCATTGCCCCGGCGCTGTCCCAGGACTGGGGTATCGACCGTGCAAGCCTCGGCCCGGTCATGAGTGCTGCGCTGATCGGCATGGTGTTCGGTGCATTGGGTTCCGGGCCGTTGGCTGACCGCTTCGGGCGCAAGATCGTCCTGGTGGGAGCCGTGGTGTTGTTCGGCGCCTTCAGCCTGGCCTCGGCCTACAGCACCAACGTCGACCAGTTGCTGGTGCTGCGCTTTCTGACCGGCCTGGGCCTGGGCGCCGGCATGCCCAACGCCACCACGCTGCTTTCCGAATACACCCCTGAACGGCTCAAGTCGTTGCTGGTCACCAGCATGTTCTGCGGCTTCAACCTGGGCATGGCCGGTGGCGGCTTCATCTCCGCCAAGCTGATCCCGGCCTTCGGCTGGCACAGCCTGCTGTTGATCGGTGGCGTGCTGCCGCTGCTGCTGGCCTTGGTGCTGATGGTCTGGTTGCCGGAGTCGGCGCGTTATCTGGTGGTGCGCAATCGCGGCACCGACAAAGTGCGCAAGACCCTCGCGCCTATCGAGCCGGCCATTGTCGGCCAGGCATCGAGCTTCAGCGTGCCGGAACAGAAAACGGTCAAGGCGCGCAATGTCTTTGCGGTCATCTTCTCCGGCACCTACAGCGTCGGCACGCTGCTGCTGTGGCTGACCTATTTCATGGGCCTGGTGATCGTCTACCTGCTGACCAGCTGGCTGCCGACGCTGATGCGTGACAGTGGCGCGAGCATGGAGCAGGCGGCTTTCATCGGTGCGTTGTTCCAGTTCGGCGGCGTGCTCAGTGCGGTCGCGGTGGGTTGGGCCATGGATCGCTACAACCCGCACAAGGTCATCGGCACCTTCTACCTGCTGGCCGGGGTGTTCGCCTACGCGGTCGGGCAGAGCCTGGGCAACATCACCCTGCTGGCGACCCTGGTGCTGATCGCCGGCATGTGCGTGAACGGCGCGCAATCGGCCATGCCCTCGCTGGCCGCGCGCTTTTATCCGACCCAGGGCCGCGCCACGGGCGTTTCCTGGATGCTCGGTATCGGTCGTTTCGGCGCCATCCTGGGCGCCTGGATGGGGGCGACCCTGCTGGGTCTGGGCTGGAACTTCGAGCAGGTGCTGACCGCGCTGGTGATCCCGGCCGGGCTTGCCACGGTGGCGGTGATCGTCAAAGGCCTCGTCAGCCACGCTGACGCGACCTGATCGTCAAAGCCTGCGCTGGTTTTGTGGCTGCTGTAGCCGCTGCCGCCAGGCTGCGATCGACTGCGCAGCAGTCGCAACCCAGACGCCTCGGTGGCCCAGGGTTGCGACCGCTTTGCGGTCGATCGCAGCCTCGTTCCTCGGCAGCGGCTACAGTTCTACGTGATTAGTTTTGGTTCGATAATCGCACGGTTAGTCGATTATCGGATTGTAGCGCCACCCACCCCGTCTTAATCTGGAACCCATACCGGCGCCGCCCAAGGCGCCTTGCACACCGACCTCGACTCAGCATATCCAGGAGTCTGCAATGGCTGAAATCCTCTCGCTCCACGACGCCGTGAAGCAGTTCGTCCACGATGGTGACAGCGTCGCCCTCGAAGGCTTCACCCACTTGATTCCCACTGCCGCCGGGCATGAAATCATCCGTCAGGGCAAGAAAGAGCTGACCCTGGTGCGCATGACCCCCGACCTGATCTACGACCAGCTGATCGGTGCCGGCTGTGCCCGCAAACTGATTTTCTCCTGGGGTGGCAACCCTGGCGTGGGCTCGTTGCACCGCCTGCGCGACGCCGTGGAAAAGCAGTGGCCTCACGCGATGGAAATCGAAGAGCACAGCCACGCGGACCTCGCCAACGCCTACGTCGCCGGTGCCTCGGGCCTGCCATTCGCTGTGCTGCGTGCCTACGCCGGCTCCGACCTGCCCAAGGTCAACCCGTTGATCAAGAGCGTCACCTGCCCATTCACCGGTGAAGTCCTCGCCGCCGTGCCTTCGGTACGCCCGGACGTCACCGTGATCCACGCGCAGAAAGCCGACCGCAAGGGCAACGTACTGCTCTGGGGCATTCTCGGGGTGCAGAAGGAAGCTGCCCTGGCAGCCAAGCGCTGCATCGTCACCGTCGAAGAAATCGTCGACGACCTCAATGCACCGATGAACGCCTGCGTACTGCCCACCTGGGCACTGTCGGCAGTCTGCCTGGTGCCGGGCGGCGCCCACCCGTCCTACGCCCACGGTTACTACGAGCGTGACAACCGTTTCTACCAGGCCTGGGACCCGATTGCCCGCAGTCGCGAAACCTTCAGCGCCTGGATCGACGAATACATTCGCGGCACCGCCGACTTCAACGAATTCAAGGCAAAACTGGCCAGCGCTTCGGAGGCTGCACAATGAGCTACTCCACCAATGAAATGATGACCGTCGCCGCAGCCCGTCGTCTGCGCAATGGTGCCGTGTGCTTCGTGGGCATCGGCCTGCCGTCCAAGGCCGCCAACCTGGCCCGCCTGACTTCCTCGCCGGATGTGGTGCTGATCTACGAATCCGGTCCGATCGGTGCCAAGCCGAGCGTGCTGCCGCTGTCCATCGGTGACGGCGAGCTGGCCGAAACCGCCGACACCGTGGTGCCGACCGGCGAGATCTTCCGTTACTGGCTGCAGGGCGGGCGTATCGACGTGGGCTTCCTCGGCGCTGCCCAGGTCGACCGCTTCGGCAACATCAACACCACCGTGGTCGGCGACTACCATCAACCGAAGGTACGCTTGCCAGGCGCCGGCGGCGCGCCGGAGATCGCCGGTTCCGCCAAGCAGGTGCTGATCATCCTCAAGCAGTCCAACCGCGCCTTCGTCGACAAGCTCGACTTCATCACCTCGGTCGGTCATGGCGAGGGTGGCGATTCGCGTCAGCGCCTGGGCCTGCCAGGCCAGGGGCCGGTGGGTATCATCACCGACCTGTGCATCATGGAACCGGAAGCCGGCACCAACGAGTTCATCGTCACCGCGATCCATCCGGGCGTGACCCGCGAGCAGATCATCGCTGCCACCGGCTGGGCCATCCGCTTTGCTGACAACGTCCAGACCACCGCCGAACCGACCGAGGTCGAGCTCAACGCCTTGCGTGACCTGGAAGCACGCACCGCCGCCGCCCACGGCCAAGCGCCAGGAGAAGCCTGATGCGTGACGTATTTATCTGCGACGCCATTCGCACCCCGATCGGCCGCTTCGGCGGTGCCCTGGCCGGCGTGCGCGCCGACGACCTGGCGGCCGTGCCGATCAAGGCGCTGATCGAGCGCAACCCGCAGGTGCAGTGGGACCTGCTGGACGAAGTGTTCCTCGGCTGCGCCAACCAGGCCGGTGAAGACAACCGCAACGTCGCGCGTATGGCGCTGCTGTTGGCAGGCCTGCCGGACAGCGTGCCGGGCGTGACCCTCAACCGCCTCTGCGCCTCGGGCATGGATGCGGTCGGCACGGCGTTCCGCGCCATCGCCAGCGGCGAGATGGAGCTGGCGATTGCCGGCGGCGTCGAGTCGATGTCCCGTGCGCCATTTGTCATGGGCAAGGCCGACAGCGCCTACTCGCGCAACATGAAGCTGGAAGACACCACCATCGGCTGGCGCTTCATCAACCCGTTGATGAAGGCCCAGTATGGCGTCGATGCCATGCCGCAGACCGCCGATAACGTGGCCGACGACTACCAGGTTTCGCGCGCCGACCAGGATGCCTTCGCCTTGCGTAGCCAGCAGCGCACGGCAGCCGCCCAGGCTGCCGGTTTCTTCGCCGAAGAGATCGTGCCGGTGCGTATCGCCCATAAGAAAGGCGAGACCCTGGTCGAACACGACGAACATCCACGGGCTGACACCACCCTCGAAGCCCTGGCCCGGCTCAAGCCGGTCAACGGCCCGGACAAGACCGTCACCGCCGGCAACGCCTCGGGCGTCAACGACGGTGCCGCAGCGCTGATCCTGGCCTCGGCGCAGGCGGTGAAAAAGCACGGCCTGACCCCGCGTGCGCGGGTCCTGGGCATGGCCAGCGCCGGTGTCGCGCCACGGGTCATGGGCATCGGCCCGGTGCCGGCGGTGCGCAAGCTGACCGAGCGCCTGGGCGTGGCGGTCAGTGACTTCGATGTCATCGAGCTCAACGAAGCCTTCGCAAGCCAGGGCCTGGCCGTGCTGCGCGAACTGGGCCTGGCCGACGATGCACCGCAGGTCAACCCCAATGGCGGCGCCATCGCCCTGGGCCATCCCCTGGGTATGAGTGGCGCGCGGTTGATCCTCACCGCCTTGCACCAACTGGAGAAATCCGGCGGGCGCAAGGGCCTGGCGACCATGTGCGTCGGCGTAGGGCAGGGCCTGGCCCTGGCCATCGAGCGAGTGTGAACCAATGACCCCGGTCGGGCGGCCCCCACGCAGGGTCGCTCGTCTGGGGTGATTGTCTGTGGAACGAGAGTGTTACTAATTGTGTCTAGACTCCAGTAACCCTCTCCAGGAGTGAAATGCCATGACAACAGCCTATTACACCGGTGAGGAGCGCAGTAAGCGTATCTTCGCCATCGTCGGTGCCTCTTCGGGCAACCTGGTGGAGTGGTTCGACTTCTATGTCTATGCCTTCTGCGCCATTTATTTCGCCCCGGCGTTCTTCCCGTCCGACGATCCGACGGTGCAGTTGCTCAACACCGCCGGGGTATTCGCCGCCGGGTTCCTGATGCGACCCATCGGTGGCTGGCTGTTCGGCCGGGTGGCCGACCGTCATGGCCGCAAGAATTCGATGGTGATCTCGATCCTGATGATGTGCGCAGGCTCCCTGGTCATCGCCTGCCTGCCGACCTATGCCTCGATCGGCGCCTGGGCACCGGCGCTGCTGTTGCTGGCGCGGTTGTTCCAGGGCCTGTCGGTGGGCGGTGAGTACGGCACCACGGCCACCTACATGAGCGAAGTGGCCCTGCGTGGCCAACGCGGCTTCTTTGCCTCGTTCCAGTACGTGACCCTGATCGGCGGCCAGTTGCTGGCGGTGCTGGTGGTGGTCATCCTCCAGCAACTGCTCAGTGAGGATGAACTGCGCGCCTGGGGCTGGCGGATTCCATTCGTGGTGGGGGCGGTCGCGGCGGTGATCTCGCTGTACCTGCGCCGTTCGCTGGAGGAAACCAGCAGCGCCGAAACCCGCAACGACAAGGAGGCCGGCAGCGTGTCCGGACTGTTCCGTCATCACTCTGCGGCGTTCATTACCGTGCTCGGCTATACCGCCGGCGGCTCGCTGATTTTCTACACATTCACCACCTACATGCAGAAATACCTGGTGAACACTGCCGGCATGAACGCCAAGACCGCCAGTTTCATCATGACCGGCGCCTTGTTCCTGTACATGTGCATGCAGCCGTTCTTCGGCATGCTCTCCGACCGTATCGGCCGGCGTAACTCGATGCTGCTGTTCGGCGCCCTGGGTACCGTGTTCACCGTGCCGTTCCTGATGGCGCTGAAGACGGTCACCAGCCCGTTCCTGGCGTTCGTGCTGATTACCCTGGCGCTGTGCATCGTCAGTTTCTATACCTCGATCAGCGGCCTGGTGAAAGCCGAGATGTTCCCGCCACAGGTCCGTGCCCTGGGTGTGGGCCTGGCCTACGCGGTGGCCAACGCGATGTTCGGCGGCTCGGCCGAGTACGTGGCGCTGGGGCTGAAATCGCTGGGTATGGAAAACACCTTTTACTGGTACGTTACCGCCATGATGGCCATTGCTTTCCTGTTCAGCCTGCGTCTGCCGAAGCAGGCGGCCTATCTGTACAACGATCATTGACCTGTTGAAGGACTTGTAGATGAACCCGCAACCGGGCAATCAACTGTTCGATGCCTACTTCACCGCGCCCGCCATGCGCGAGGTGTTTTCCGACCGCGGCCGGGTGCAGGGCATGCTCGATTTCGAGGCCGCCCTGGCCCGTGCCGAAGCATCCGTCGGGGTCATTCCCCTGGTGGCAGTGGCGCCGATCGAGGCGGGCTGCCGGGCCGAGCACTACGATTTCGCCGCCCTGGCCGAGGCCATCGGCATTGCTGGCAACTCGGCGATTCCGCTGGTCAAGGCATTGGGCAAGGTGATCGCCAGCGACATGCCCGAGGCCGAGCGTCATGTGCACCTGGGCGCGACCAGCCAGGACGCGATGGATACCGGCCTGGTCCTGCAGTTGCGGGTGGCACTGAATCTGATCGAGGCCGATGTGCAGCGCCTGGCCGATTCGCTGGCTCGTCAGGCCAAGGCCCATATCGATACACCGCTGGCCGGACGTACCTGGCTGCAGCACGCAACGCCCGTGACCCTGGGGATGAAGATCGCCGGCTGGCTGGGTGCCTTGACCCGTCATCGCCAGCGCCTGCGGGAACTCAAGCCGCGCCTGCTGACCCTGCAGTTCGGTGGCGCCTCCGGCACCCTGGCAGCCCTGGGCGACAAGGCGCTGCCGGTGGCCGAAGCACTGGCACGGGAACTGGACCTGCAGTTGCCGGAGCAACCCTGGCACACCCAGCGTGATCGACTGGTGGAGTTCGCTTCGGTGCTGGGCCTGATCGCCGGTAGCCTGGGCAAGCTGGGCCGCGATGTCAGCCTGCTGATGCAGACCGAGGCGGCCGAAGTGTTCGAACCCTCGGCGCCGGGCAAGGGCGGCTCTTCGACCATGCCGCACAAGCGCAACCCGGTCGGTGCTGCGGTGTTGATCGGTGCTGCGACGCGGGTGCCAGGGCTGGTCTCGACGATGCTCGCGGCCATGCCCCAGGAGCACGAACGCAGCCTGGGCCTGTGGCATGCCGAATGGGAAACCCTGCCGCAGATCTGCTGCCTGGTATCCGGCGCCTTGCGCCAGGCCCAGGTCATCGCCGATGGCCTGCAGGTGGATGCCGCACGCATGCGCCACAACCTCGACCTGACCCAGGGGCTGGTGCTGGCCGAAGCGGTCAGCATCGTCCTGGCCCAGCGCCTGGGGCGCGACCACGCTCATCACTTGCTGGAAACCTGCTGCAAACGTGCAGTGGCCGAACAGCGTCACCTGCGCGCCGTGCTTGGCGACGATCCGCAGGTGAGCGCCGAACTCTCGGCGGACGAACTCGATCGTCTGCTCGATCCCGCCCACTACCTCGGCCAGGCACGTGCCTGGGTCGAGCGGGCGCTGGCGGAACATCACCTATTCAATGCCTGAGGAGGCTGCAGTGGCACAGGTACAACTCGCCGATGGCGTACTCAACTATCAAATCGACGGTCCTGAAGGCGCTCCGGTGCTGGTGCTGTCCAACTCCCTGGGCACCAATCTGCACATGTGGGACACCCAGGTGCCGGCCTTCGCCGCGCACTTTCGCGTGCTGCGTTACGACACCCGTGGTCATGGCGGCTCGTTGGTAACCGAAGGCCCCTACAGCATCGAACAGCTGGGCCGGGATGTGCTGGCGCTGCTCGATGCCCTGAAGATCGAACGCGCACATTTCTGTGGCTTGTCCATGGGCGGCCTGATCGGCCAGTGGCTGGGCATCAATGCCGGTGAGCGTCTGAACCGGCTGATCGTCTGCAACACCGCGGCGAAGATCGGTAGCCCGGAAACCTGGAACCCGCGCATCGAGACGGTGCTGCGCGATGGCCAGAAGGCCATGGTCGACCTGCGCGACGCCTCGATCCAGCGTTGGTTCACGCCAGCTTTCGCTGCGGCCCATCCGGACCAGGCCAAGCGCATCACCGACATGCTGGCGGCCACCTCGCCCCAGGGCTATGCCGCCAACTGCGGCGCCGTGCGCGATGCCGATTTCCGCGACCAGCTGGGTGAAATCCGCGTACCGCTGCTGGCCATTGCCGGCACCGAAGATGCGGTGACCCCGCCGTCGGGCAGCCTGTTCATCCAGGAGCACGTGGCGGGCGCCGAGTTCGCCGAGTTCCATGCCGCGCACCTGTCCAACGTCGAAGTCGGCGAGCCGTTCAGCCGCCGTGTCATCGACTTTCTGCTGGCCCGCTGAGGAGCGCGACTCGTGGACGAAAAACAACGCTATGAAGAGGGCATGAAGGTACGTCGCGCGGTATTGGGCGACGCCCATGTCGAGCGCAGCCTGACCAACCTCAACGCCTTCAACGGCGAATTCCAGGAAATGATCACCCGTCATGCCTGGGGCGACATCTGGACCCGCCCGGGCCTGCCACGGCATACCCGCAGCCTGATCACCATCGCCATGCTGATCGGCATGAACCGCAACGAAGAGCTCAAGCTGCACTTGCGGGCCGCCGCCAACAATGGCGTGACCCGTGACGAGATCAAGGAAGTGCTGATGCAGAGTGCGATCTACTGCGGCATTCCGGCGGCCAATGCGACCTTCCACCTGGCCGAGTCGGTGTGGGATGAGCTGGGTGTCGAGTCCAGGGACTGAATTCGAGGCCCCATCGCTGGCGATGCCAGCTCCCACAAAAATTGGCTGCTACTGAGCTCTTGTGGGAGCCGGCATCGCCGGCGATGGGCTGCATGGCAGCCCCAATCAGCGAATTGCCACCGGCCCGACGTTGCGTTCGATGGCCCGCTTCAATTCCGGGCACATCCCCAGCAGGAACGCCAACTCCGCCACCACGAACAACGGCCCGATGATCAAGCCGCTGATGTCATCGACAAAGGCTGGCTTGCGCCCTTCATAGTGGTGGCCGACGAACTGGATCACCCAGCCCGCCACGAACAGCCCCAGCCCCGCACTCAACCAGACCATCGTGCTTTGCAGTGCCAGCACCTGGCCAAGCCACAGGCACAGGCCCAACAACAAGCCCATGACCAGGCCGAAACGCTGATCCAGGCGCAGGTAGAACCAGGCCGACAGCATCGCCACCAGCAACGCCGGCGACAGCCACATCCCGGCCAGGTCCAGCCCCGGGCGGGACAGCAGCACCGTCACCGCCACCACGATCATCGGGATGCCGACGAAGTGGGTGGCAATGTTGCGCGGGTCGCGGTGGTAGGCGGCGTATTGACTGAGGTGTTCGACCAGGTTTTTCATTGTTGTTCCTCCTGTAGGGTGGCCTGAGCATGCCCTGCAGGCATTCCGGCTGTCTGTCGGCTAGCCGACAGAGTTGACCTTCGAGGCGTTATGAACACCGATTCCGCCTGGCGCGACACCCTGCTCCAGGGCCACTGGTTCAAGCACCTGCCACCTTTCCTTCAGGATAGCCTGCTGGATCTTGCCCGGCTGCGCGAGCTGGCGCCCGGGCAATTGCTGTTCCAGCGAGGCGACGCGCCCTGCGGCCTGTACGCGGTGCTCGACGGGGCGATGCGGGTGGGAGCGGTCAGTCTCGAGGGCAAGGAGGCCTTGCTGACCCTGGTGCAGGCCCCCCAGTGGTTCGGCGAGATCAGCCTGTTCGACGGCCAGCCGCGCACCCATGACGCCCAGGCCGAAGGTGCAACGCGCCTGTTGTGGATACCTCAGGCGCACTTGCTGGCCTTGCTGGCGCAGCACCCCGGCCATTGGCGCGACTTTGCCTTGCTGATGAGCCAGAAACTACGCCAGTTGTTTGTCACGCTGGAGCAGCAGAGCTTGCTGGCGGCGGCCCCGCGGGTCGCCCATCGGCTGTTGCAGATGGCCGCCGGCTACGGTGAGGTGGACGCTAGCCGGCGCCTGCTGCAACTGTCCCAGGAGCAACTGGCGCTGATGCTGTCGCTGTCACGCCAGACCACCAACCAGATCCTCAAGTCGCTGCAACAGGAAGGGGCGCTGCGCCTGGGCTACGGCGAGATCGAGATTCTCGACCTCGCCCGCCTGCAAGCCTTGGCTAGTCCGGCTGGAACGGCGATTCGCTGAGAATCACGCCGGTTTCCTCGACGTATTTCTGCCATTCGCCCAGCAGCGCCTGCAGCTTCTCGGGCTGGCTGGCTGCCAGGTCGTCGATTTCACCCGGGTCGCTGGCCAGGTCGTACAGCTGCCAGGTGGCCGGGCCTACCGGGCCCGGGATGTAGACGGCCTTCCACTGGCCCTGGCGAATAGCCCGGCGGCCGAACAGTTCCCAGCCGGTGACGGTGTGTTCGTCATGCACCTGCTCGGTTTCCCCCGACAGGTAGCCCAGCCACGACTTGCCGCGCAGCGGAGCAACATCACGACCGCGCCAACGCTTGCCGGGGTGACGCACGCCGGCAAGGTCCAGCAGGGTCGGGGTGATGTCCATCACCGTGCTGAACTGATGGCTGATCTGCCCCTGCCGGGCCAGGGCCGGGTAGTGCACAAAGGCCGGCACACGGATGCCGCCTTCGCTGGTAAAGGCCTTGAACAACCGCGAGGGTGCCGTGGCCGCCTGGGCCCACTGCGGGCCATACCAGACGTAGGAGTTGGCCCGGCCGATGTTCTCCAGGCTGTTGTCGTAGTGCTGGTCCAGGTAGCTGGCCAGGTGCGGGCCAAATTTGGGGAAGGCTTCGAGCAGCGCGCCTTCGGCGCCGTTGTCGGACATGAACAGCACCAGGGTGTTGTCCAGCTGACCCTGGTTGCGCAGGTAGTCCAGGACCCGACCGATGTTCCAGTCCATGCGCTCGACCATCGCCGCGTAGACCTCCATGGTGCGCGCCGAGCGCTGGCGCTGCTCATCACTGAGGCTGGCCCAGTGGTTGTCGACCGGGTGGGCGCGGGTGTCGGCCTTGATCAGGCCCTGCTCGCGCAGTTTTGCCAGGCGCTCCTGGCGCAGCACTTCGGGGCCGGCGTCGTAGCGGCCCTTGTAGCGGGCGACCACCTCGGCCGGCGCCTGCAACGGCCAGTGTGGCGCCGAGAAGGGCAGGTAGGCGAAGAACGGTCGGCTCTGGTCGCGGGCCTTGAGGTAGTCGAGCAGCTTGTCGCCGAAGGCATCGGATGAATAGAACCCCTCGGGCAGTTGCTCGACGAAGGTCTGGTCCTCGATGTACAGCGCCGGGGTGGACTTGAGCAGGCGCGGGGTCTGCTCGTCATAGGTCGGCTCGAATCCGTAGTGGTTGGCCGCCCCGGGCAGCAGGGCGAAGGAGCGCTCGAAGCCGCGGGCGTGGGGCGCAAGCTCGGCTTTCAGGCCCAGGTGCCACTTGCCACTCATCAGGGTCTGGTAGCCGGCCTCGCGCAGTAGCTCCGGCAGGGCCACCACGCGATCGTTCAGGTAGCCTTCGTAGCCGGGTTTGCCGATCAGCTCCGGGGTCAGTGCCTCGGCCATGGTGCCGATGCCGGCGATGTGGTGATCGGTGCCGGTGAGCAGCATCGAGCGGGTCGGCGAGCAGGTGGGCGCGGTGTGGAAGTCGGTCAGGCGCAGGCCGGCAGTGGCCAGGGCGTCGAGGTTCGGGGTAGCGATTTCACCGCCGAAGGCGCCGAGGTCGGAAAATCCCAGGTCATCGGCAACGATGACCAGAAAGTTGGGGCGTTGGCTCATGGTCGATTCTCAATAGGCTAGGTAGGACAGGGGCAGGTTATTGATCTGTACCGGTGCGGCCGGCAGGTAGCGGGCATCGGCGGTCAGCTCGTGCAGCAGCGCCTCGCGCAGGCGATGGAAGTCCAGGCTGGCGCGCTGGCGCGGGTGCGGCAGATCGATGTGCTTGATCTCTTTGATCCGCCCCGGTCGTGGTTCGAGCACCACGACCCGGTCGGCCAGGAACAGCGCTTCCTCGACATCGTGGGTCACCAGCAAGGTGGTGATACGCGCCCGTTCGCGGATCGCCAGCAACTCGTCCTGCATCTGCTGGCGGGTCAGGGCATCGAGTGCGCCGAAGGGTTCGTCGAGCAACAGGATCCGCGGGCTGGCCACCAGGCCACGGGCAATCGCCACGCGCTGGGCCATGCCGCCGGAGAGCTGGTGGGGGTAGGCCCGGGTGAAGTCTTCAAGGCCCACCAGGGCGATGTAATCGGCGATGCGCTGCTCGCGTTCGCGGGGTGGCAAGGCTTCGTTGACCAGGCCCAGGGCGATGTTTTCGCGCACGGTAAGCCAGGGGAACAGGCGGTGTTCCTGGAACACGATGCCACGCTCGCGGCCGATGCCGGCCAGTGGCTGGCCGTCGATCAGGATCTGCCCCTGGTAGTCGTTGTCCAGGCCGATCAGCAAGCGCAACAGGGTGGATTTGCCGCAACCGCTGGCACCGACGATGGCGACGAATTCGCCGTCGGCGATCTGCAGGTTGAAGTCGCGGATGGCTTCCAGCTCGCCGCCGGCCACCGCAAAGTGTTTGCCGACCTGATTGAAACTGACCAAGGGATGGGCAAGGGCATTCATGCTCGTCTCCAGCGCGTGGCACGCGATTCGATGTGTTGTCCGAGGGCGCCCAACAGCGCGCCGGTGAGGCCGACCAGGAGCATCCCGGCCATGATCAGGTCCATGCGCAGCAGTTGCTGGGCGCCGATCATCAGGCTGCCGATACCGCCGCCCGAGGGCATGAAGTACTCGGCGCCGATGGTGCCGAGCCAGGCATAGATCAGGCCGACGCGCAGGCCGGCGAAAATGCCCGGTGCCGCACCGGGCAGTACCAGGCGCAACAGGCGCTGGCGCAGGTTCAGGTGCAGCACCCGGGCGGCTTCGTCCAGTTGCGGCGAGCGGTGGGCGACGCTGCGCTGGGTGGCGATGAACAGCGGGAAGAACGCCGCCAGGCCGACGAACACCCATTTGGCCAGTTCGCCCAGGCCGAACCAGGCGGTGAGCAGGGGCACCCAGGCGAAGATCGCGATCTGCCTCAGCGCGGCCAGGGTCGGCGCCAGCAGGCGCTCGGCCGGAGCTGAAAGCCCCAGCCACAGCCCCAGGCCAAACCCCAGCCCGCCACCGAGCAGCAATCCCCCCAGGGCCCGGCCGACACTCACCGCCAGGGCGGTAATCAACGAACCGTCGAGCACGCCTTGCCAGGTGGTGAGCAGCACCTGCCAGGGCGCCACGAGGATGTTGGCATCGACCCAGTGCAACTGGCTCGCCAGTTGCCAGGCCAGCAGCAATGCCAGCGGCAGCGCCAGGGCCTGCAGATGTTCGCTGCCTTGCAGGCGCTGCACCCGCAGCTGGGCGCCGGGCGGATGCGGCCAGTGCACCAGGCGCCGGTCCAGCCAGCCCAGGCCACGGTCCATGGCAAATCCGAGCACGCCGATGACGCCGATGCAGACGAAGACGATATCGAGCATGAACAACTGCCGGGCCCAGACCATCAGGTAGCCGATGCCTTCACTGGAGGCCAGCAGCTCCACCGCCAGTAGCGACGACCAGCCGGTGGCCAGGGCCAGGCGCACACCGGCGAGAAAGGCGGGCAGGGCGGCGGGCAAGACCAGCTTGCTGATCAGCAGGTGCCCGGGAAGCTGGAGCACGGCGGCCGCTTCGCGCAGACGCGGCTGGGCATCGCGCACGCCGACCAGGGTATGCAGGGTGACCGGCACGATGATCGCCTTGACCAGCACCACCAGCTTGAGCAGTTCGCCAATGCCGAACAGCACCATGAACAGCGGCACCCAGGCCAGGGTCGGAATCTGTGCCAGGGCGTTGAAGGTCGGCAGCACCAGGCGTTCGGCGCGGCGACTGAAGCCCAGCCAGGCGCCGAGTACGGCACCGCTGGCAACGCCAGCCAGCAACCCGACCAGCAAGCGGTGCAGGCTGATTGCCAGGTGCGACCACAGTTCGCCGTGGTTCAGTTCAAGGGCGCTCTGCCAGACCAGGCTCGGGGCCGGCAGGATTTGCTCGCTCATCCACTGGTTGCGACTGGCCAGCCACCACAGCAGGGCCAGGCCCAGCGGTACGAACCAGGCCTGCAGAGGCTCCCACGGCAATGCGCGCAGGTGCCGCGTGGCGGGGGCCTGAGGCAGGCTGGGGGCGGAAACTTGGGCCATGCGGACCTCCGTGGATTGGCTATGTGTATATTCCTTTCGGATATATTTTCTTAAAAATAAATTCGAATAGGTGATAAGAGCCTGCATTTAAAGCATCGCGCCAGGTCGGTATCCAATGCATTCGAGGCATATTTTTCCTGTGTGGAATGCATCCCCGGCGCAACGTCGCGGACTGGCTTGCTTATGTATTTTTATTATTAAAATGTAATTTATTAGTATTTATTTGATTTCAGGAGATGTGGTTAGCGTGGCCGCACCACTACAAGGAGTCGCCTGCCATGAACCTGTCGATCAACCGTGTTTTCAGTCTGTTCGCCGCTCCCGCCCTGGCTGCCGTGATCGGTTGGCTGCCGCCGCTGGCCCAGGCCGCCGCGGTCAAGGAAATCCGCATTGCCGTACCGGACTTGAGTGCCGGCGCGAAGAACTCCGGGGGCGGGGTCAGCGATGTGCTGCGCAACCAGCAACTGCTGGAAAAGGCCTTTGCCGCCGATGGCATCAAGATCCAGTGGAACTACTTCAAGGGCGCGGGACCTGTGATCAACGAAGCCTTTGCCAACGGCCAGGTCGACTTCGCCTATCTGGGTGACCTGGCAGCGATCATCGGCAAGGCCAACGGCGTCGACACCCGTCTGCTGGCCGCCACCGGCCGCGGCATCAAGCACTACCTGGGCGTGGTCCCCGGCAGCGGCATCAAGACCCTGCAGGACCTCAAGGGCAAACGCGTGGCGATCTTCCGTGGCACCGCCAGCCAACTGTCCTTCGATGCCGCCCTGGCCAGCCAGGGCCTGAGCGAGAAAGACTTCAAGGTGATCAACCTTGATTTCAACGCTTCGATCGCCGCCCTGGCGGCCGGGCAGATCGATGCCACCTGGGGGCTGTCGGGATTGAATGCCCTGCAGGCGCGGGGCCTGGCGGACCTGCCTTTGAATACCCGTGACCTGGGTGGCGCCGGCAGCATCCAGGCGGTGCTGGTGGGGGCCGGTGCCTTCGTCGATGCTCACCCCGAGCTGGTCGAGCGCCTGCTCGATGCCCAGCAGCAGGCGGTGCAGTGGCTGAGCGAGGAGGGCAACAAGGAGGCTTACATCCAGCTGGTATCAGAGCTGGCCAGTTACCCGCCGGTGATCCTGCAGCGTGACCTGCAGGACGAACCGCTGCAGCAGACCTTCCGCTCCAGCCTCGACCAGCCCTTCCTCGACCAGCTCCAGGCCTCGGTCGACCTGGCCGCCGAGCAGCGCCTGATCCGCAAGCCGTTCAAGGTCGCCCAGTGGCTGGCGCCCCAGGCTATCCGGCCAGCACCTGCGCCACTGGCTGCCGATCGAGGCTGACCAGGGTATCGATCATGGCCCGCGCCGCTGGCGACAGGCGATAACCGCTGCGGCTGACGATGCCGCAGCGGGCATTGAGGCTGTCCAGGTTGGCCGGCAGGTTGCGCCAGTGCAGACGTACCAGGCGACCCTGCTGGATGTCTTCGGCAAAGGCCTCCTCGGTACCGATGCCGATGGCGTCGCTGCTCAGCACCCGGCGTACCAGGGTCGGCAGGTGTTCGCTCTGAACCTGGGGAACGAAATCGGTCTTGCCGCTCAGGTTGGCCAGCAGCTTGCGCACCCCGGGCGGGATCAAGGTGGTGGCCAGCGGGTAGTCGAACATGTCGTTGGTCGACAGGCTGTCCTTGGCCAGCAAGGGATGCCCGGGACGGCAGAAGAACAGGCCGCGGCGCGGGCTCAGGGGCAAGGTCTGGAAGTTGGGATCGGCTTCGAACTGACGGATATCGGCGACGAAAAACTCGATCTCCTCGCGGTTTAAGGCGCGGCCGAGTTTTTCCCAGTTATCCACTTCCAGGCGGGTGCGCACTTTCGGATGCGCATCGAGAAACTGCGCCAGCGCCTGGGGCACCAGTTGCACCGCTGGCGCCGGTCCGCAACCGAAATGCAGTTCACCGGCATCGAGCTTGGTCATCTCCAGTACTTCACTGCTCAACAGCGCCGCGCCCTGGACCAGGCGCAAGGCGTGCTGCAGCACAACCTGGCCTTCCGGCGTCGGGCGCAGGTCCTTGTTGCCGCGGTCCACCAGCACGCAACCGAACTCCTGTTCCAGGCCCTGGATACTGCGGCTAAAGGCCGGCTGGGTGATGCCCATGGCGTCGGCGGCGCGAACAAAGCTGCGGTGTTCGTTGAGGGCGATGAAGTAACGCAGTTGGCGAAGATCCATATGCTTTCCCGGCATTCCAAAAATACGGCGAAGGTATTTGCCGCCACGAAGGCTCAGGTTTTAAATGCAAGCTCTTATTCCGTCAATGAAGCTGTTGTTTGTTTATTAGAGCGTATTTGCATATGGATAGTGCAAGTGCTTCATCGACACATTTCCCAGAGCAGCCAGATGAGGGTCGTACCATGAGCAATGCCGCACACGCCGTAGCACCCGTCAGCCATGTGCTGGACATCCACCCGGTGGCTGGACGCATCGGTGCCGAGATCCGTGGGGTGCAATTGAGCGCCGACCTTGAGCCCGCCGTGATCGAGGCCATCCAGGCCGCGCTGGTGGAGCACAAGGTGGTGTTCTTCCGCGCCCAGCACCACCTCGATGACCAGGGCCAGGAAGCCTTCGCCCACCTGCTCGGCGAACCGATCGCCCACCCCACCGTGCCAGTGCGCGACGGCACGCGCTTTTTGCTGGAACTGGACGGCGGTGAAGGGCGCCGGGCCAACTCCTGGCACACCGACGTGACCTTCGTCGATGCCTACCCCAAGGCATCGATCCTGCGCTCGGTCGTGGCGCCGCAATCGGGTGGCGATACGGTCTGGGCCAACACCGCATCGGCCTACCAGGACCTGCCGGCGGAGTTGCAGGCCCTGGCCGACCAGCTCTGGGCCGTGCACAGCAACGAATACGACTACGCAGGGGCCAAGCCGAATGTCACCCTGGAACAGCAGGAAAGTTATCGCCGGATCTTCACCTCGACGGTGTACGAAACCGAGCATCCGGTCGTGCGGGTGCACCCGGTCAGCGGTGAGAAAACCCTGCTGCTCGGTCACTTCGTCAAACGCCTGAAGGGCTATTCGCAATTCGACTCCACGCACCTGTTCAACCTGCTGCAGAGTCATGTCACCCGCCTGGAAAACACCGTGCGCTGGCGCTGGCAGGCGGGCGACGTGGCGATCTGGGACAACCGCGCCACCCAGCATTACGCCGTCGACGACTATGGCACCCAGGGACGGGTGGTGCGTCGGGTGACCTTGCAGGGTGACGTGCCGGTCGGCGTCGACGGGCAGCGTAGCCGGACCACGCGGGGGGCGTGAGGCCAATCGCGGGGCAAGCAAGCGCCCACAAGGCTGTGGGAGCTTGCTTGCCCCGCGATGCTTTAGAGGATGCTGATCGGGTAGCTGATGATCAGGCGGTTCTCGTCGAAGGTGTTGGTGCTGTAGTCGCGGCGCATGGTCGAGTTACGCCATTTGACCGACAGGTTTTTCAGGCTCCCGGACTGGACCACATAGGCCAGTTCCGATTCCCGCGCCC
Organism: Pseudomonas sp. NPDC090755; assembly: GCF_044769005.1. Lineage (NCBI taxonomy): Bacteria > Pseudomonadati > Pseudomonadota > Gammaproteobacteria > Pseudomonadales > Pseudomonadaceae > Pseudomonas > Pseudomonas sp. NPDC090755. The sequence continues at coordinate 203,144 of NZ_JBIVXC010000007.1, forward strand.
ATTCCTCGCCATCGGTGATTGCCCCGGTGTGCACGTTGTCACCGCTGATGTAGCGGTTCATCAGCGTCAGGCCCGGTACGCCGACGCCGGCGAAGTTGAAGTCGTGACGCACCTGCCAGGAGCGCTCCCGGGCGTTGTCGAAGCTGGAGTTGTAGCTGTCGTTGGCCAGGGTGCCGCCGCTGGTGCCATTGACCCGCATCCAGGGATCGTCGCCGCTGACACGCTGCAGGCCGACATAGAAGGTGTTGCTGCCATACCTCGCCGAAAGCAGGGCCGAGGCGGTGCGGTTGTCCAGCTTGCCGGCGCGTTCGGCGCCGTCTTCCTTGCCGATGAAGTAGCCGAGGTTGGCGCCCAGGGTCCAGTCACCCACGGGCTGGCTGTGCACCAGGTTGATGAATTGCTGGTTGTAGATGTCCTTGAGTTCGGCGTTCCACAGGCCGATCAGGGTGCGTTTGTCGTTGAAGCTGTATTCGCCACCGGCAAAATTGAAACGGTCGGAGGTGAAGGCCGCCCGGCCATTCATCGACATGTCTTCCATGCTCGCGTCGTTGCGCGGGCTGTTGGCACGGAACTGGCCGGCGTACAGGGTCAGGCCGGCGATTTCCTGGGAGGTGAGCTGCCCGCCACGGAAGGTCTGCGGCAGCGAGCGGCCGTCATCCGAACGCAGGATCGGCAGCACCGGCATCCATTCGCCGACCTTCAGCTCGGTGTTGGAAACCTTGGCCTTGAGCGCCACGCCCAGGCGACCGAAATCATCGGCCGGGCGACCATCGTCGTGCACCGGCAACAGCTGGGTGTTCGCCGTGCCGCGTCCGCCATCGAGCTTGACCGAGTACAGGCCCAGCACATCGACACCGAAACCGACCGGACCTTGGGTAAACCCGGAGCGGGCATCGAGGATGAAACTCTGGGTCCATTCCTCGGCCTTGCCCTGGGGATTGGCCGGATCGACGAAATTGCGGTTGATGTAGAAATTGCGCAGGTTGAGATTGGCCTTGGCATCTTCGACAAAGCCCCCTTCGGCCGCAAAAGCGGGCAGGGTGCAGGTCATGGCCAGCAGGCCTGGGAGCAGGTGTCGTGCGGGTGGGAGTGCGGTCATCTTGTGTGTCTCTTGTTTTTATGTAAGCCGAAACCATCCGCTGCGACGGTTGAAGGTCGCAGGCCGGGCATCGATCTTGGGGTTACAAGCTGGGAACAGCTGCGTAGGGATGGTGCGGCGGCGGGCGGGGGGGAATCAATTCGCTGCAGGCGGAACTGGGCGATAATCGAACGGTAACTGTTTGGTTAGTTTTAGGTCGTGGTGAGCCTATCGCCGGCTCTGCCGGCTCCCACAAGGTGAAGCAGGTCCACACTGTGTGAGCCGGCGATAGGGGCGCACGATGGGCTTGAATCCGGCACAAAAAAAAGCCCACCTGCAAGGTGGGCTCTTTCATCCTACGGTCAATCAGCTTTTCGACGCGTCGGCTTGCGCTTGCTGCTGCGCCTGGCCGGTCTGCTCGTACCAGCCGCCACCGAGGGCCTTGTACAGGTTGACCTCACTGACCAGCTGCGACAGGCGGTCGGTGATCAACGACTGCTGGCTGTTGAACAGTTGACGCTGGGCGTCGAGGAAGGTCAGGTTGCTGTCGACACCGATGCGGTAGCGACGCTCGGCCAGACGGTAGTAGTCCTGGTTGGCAGACACCAGGTCACGCTGGGCTTTGAGCTGCTCGTTGAAGGTCTTGCGCGCGGCGAGGCCATCGGAGACTTCCTGGAAGGCGGTCTGGATGGTTTTCTCGTACTTGGCGACGTTGATGTCCTTCTGGATCTTCGAGTAGTCGAGGCTGGCACGCAGGGCACCGGCATTGAAGATCGGCAGGTTGATCTGCGGCTGGAACAACCAGGTGCCGGAACCGCCATTGAACAACCCGCTCATGTCCGGGCTGATGGTGCCGGCGTTGGCGGTCAGGCTGATGCTCGGGAAGAACGCTGCCCGGGCGGCGCCGATGTTGGCATTGGCGGCCTTGAGCAGGTGCTCGGCTTCCTGGATGTCCGGACGGCGATGCAGCACGTCCGACGGCAGGCCCGCCGGGACTTCGGCCAGCAGGTCGCTGTCGAGGTCCTTGGCGTTCGGCAGGTCGGCCGGAATGCCGGTACCGAGCAACACCGCCAGGCTGTTCTGGTCCTGGGCAACCAGGCGCTGGTACTGGGCCAGCCGCACACGCGCACCCTCGACCGAGGTGCGTGCCTGGCTCAGGTCCAGGGCCGAGGCGACACCCACTTCGTTACTGCGCAAGGTCAGCGCGTAGCTTTCCTCGTAGGTCTTGAGGGTGTCTTCGGTCAGCTTGAGCAGGTCCTGGTCGGCCTGCCAGGTGAAGTAGGCGTTGGCGACGCTGGCCACCAGGGCGATCTGGGTCGAGCGCCGGGCCTCTTCGCTGGACAGGTAGATTTCCAGTTGCTGCTCGGTGAGGCTGCGCACGCGACCGAACAGGTCGAGTTCATAGGCGCTTACCCCCAGGGTGGCCGAGTAGGTGCTGGAGATGCCGGCTTCACCGGTCTGCGACATGTCGGCAGGCAGGCGTTGGCGATTGCCGCTGCCATTGGCGCTGACCGCCGGGAACAGGTCGGCCCGCTGGATGCGGTACTGCGCACGGTAGGCATCGACGTTCAATGCCGCGACCTTCAGGTCGCGGTTGTTGACCAAGGCAGTCTGGATCAGCTGCTGCAGCGCCGGGTCATGGAAGAACTGACGCCAGCCCTGCTCGGCGGCGGCCACATCCGCCGACTCGGTCGGCGAATAGGCAGGGCCTTGCGGCCACTGCGCGGCCACCGGCGATTCCGGGGTCTGGTAGTCAGGGATCAGCGAGCAACCGCCAAGAATGAAAGCGGTGACCGCCAGGGACAACAGGGACTTACTCATTGCCCGGCCTCATAGCGTGGAGTTTCAGGGGTGGCGTCTTCTTCGGGCTTCTTGCTACCGAACAGCGACGACACGCTAACAAAGAACAGTGGTACCCAGAAGATGGCCAGTACGGTTGCGGTCAGCATCCCGCCGATTACCCCGGTACCGATGGCGTGCTGGCTACCCGAGCCTGCGCCGGTGGAGATAGCCAACGGTACCACGCCGAGAATGAACGCCAGGGACGTCATGATGATTGGGCGCAGACGCATCCGGCAGGCTTCGATGGCGGCATCGACCAGGCTACGGCCCTGCTCGTGCAGTTCCTTGGCGAACTCGACGATCAGGATCGCGTTCTTCGCCGCCAGGCCGATCGTGGTCAACAGGCCGACCTGGAAGTACACGTCGTTGGACAGGCCACGCAGGCTGGTCGCCATCAGCGCACCGATGATCCCCAGCGGTACCACCAGCATGACCGCGATCGGGATCGACCAGCTTTCATACAGGGCTGCCAGGCACAGGAACACCATCAACAGCGACAGGGCGTACAGCGCCGGCGCCTGGGAACCGGACAGGCGTTCCTCGTACGACAGGCCGGTCCAGGAGTAGCCGATACCCGCCGGCAATTGTGCAGCGATACGCTCGACTTCGAGCATGGCTTCACCGGTACTGTAGCCAGGGGCTGGTGCACCGAGGATTTCCATGGCTTCTACACCGTTGTAACGCGACAGCTTCGGTGCACCGTAGATCCACTCGCCCTTGGCGAAGGAAGAGAACGGCACCATTTCGCCGGCGGCGTTGCGCACGTACCACTTCTGCAGGTCTTCAGGGTTCATGCGCGAAGAGGCTTCGCCCTGGATGTAGACCTTTTTCACTCGGCCGCGGTCGATGAAGTCGTTGACGTAGCTGGCACCCAGGGCAATCGACAGGGTGTTGTTGATGTCGGCGATGGTGACGCCCAGAGCACTGGCACGCTCGTCGTCGACGGTCAACTGGTACTGCGGTTCATCGTTCAGGCCGTTCGGACGCACTGCCGACAGGATCTTGCTCTGCGCGGCCATGCCGAGGAACTGGTTACGCGCTTCCATCAGCTTGTCGTGGCCGACACCGGCACGGTCCTGGAGGAAGACGTCGAAACCGGTGGCGTTACCCAGTTCCAGTACGGCGGGTGGTGCGAAGGCAAACACCATCGCGTCGCGGAAGGTGAAGAAGTGCTGCTGGGCGCGGGCCGCCAGGTTGAACACGTTGTTTTCGGCAGAGCGTTCATCCCACGGCTTGAGCATGATGAAGGCCATGCCCGAGCTCTGGCCGCGACCGGCGAAGTTGAAGCCGTTCACGGTGAACACCGAGGCAACGGTATCGCCTTCCTTGTCCAGCAGGTATTCGCGCATCTCGTCGATCACCACCTGGGTCCGTTCGGCAGTGGAGCCGGCCGGGGTCTGGACCTGGGCGAAGAGTACGCCCTGGTCTTCTTCGGGCAGGAAGGCGGTCGGGATACGGGTGAACAGCCAGATCATGCCGACCATGATCAGCAGGTAGGCCAGCAGGTACGGGGCCTTGTGTCGCAGGATGTTGCCGACGCCACGTTCGTAGCTCTGCACGCTGCGGTCGAAGTTGCGGTTGAACCAGCCGAAGAAGCCGCGCTTGGCAACGTGATGCTCACCCTTGGTGATCGGCTTGAGCATGGTGGCGCACAGGGCCGGGGTGAAGATCAGCGCAACCACCACCGACAGGGCCATGGCCGACACGATGGTGATCGAGAACTGCTTGTAGATCACCCCGGTGGAGCCGCCGAAGAAGGCCATTGGCAGCAGTACTGCCGACAGTACCATGGCGATACCGACCAGGGCGCCCTGGATCTGGCCCATGGACTTCTTGGTCGCTTCCTTGGGCGAGAGGCCCTCTTCGGACATCACCCGCTCGACGTTCTCCACCACGACGATGGCGTCGTCCACCAGCAAACCGATGGCCAGTACCATGCCGAACATGGTCAGGGTGTTGATGCTGAAGCCCGCTGCGGCCAGGATCCCGAAGGTACCCAGCAGTACCACCGGTACCGTCATGGTGGTGATGATGGTGGCGCGGAAGTTCTGCAGGAACAGGTACATCACCAGGAACACCAGCACGATCGCTTCGATCAGGGTGTGGATTACCCCGCTGATCGATTCGGTCACCACCGGCGTGGTGTCATACGGGAACACGGCCTTCATGCCCGGCGGGAAGAAGGGTTCCAGGTCGCTGATGGTCTTGCGCAGGGCCTTGGCGGTGTCCAGGGCGTTGGCACCGGTCGCCAGCTTGACGGCCAGGCCGGACGCCGGCTTGCCGTTGAACTGGGCGCTGACGGCGTAGTTCTCGCCGCCCAGGCCGACCTTGGCAACGTCCTTCAGGCGTACCTGGGAGCCGTCGCGGTTGACCTTGAGCAGGATCTTCTCGAACTGCTCGGCGGTCTGCAGACGGGTCTTGCCGATGATGGTGGCGTTCAGTTGCTGTTCTGGCAGCGAGGGCAGGCCGCCCAGCTGTCCGGAAGAGATCTGCACGTTCTGCGCCGCCACGGCGGTGCGCACGTCGACCGGGGTCAGCTGGAACTTGTTCAGCTTGGCCGGATCGAGCCAGATGCGCATCGCGTACTGGGCACCGAATACCTGGAAGTCACCGACACCGGCAGTCCGCGAGATCGGGTCCTGCATGTTGGAGACGATGTAGTTGGCCAGGTCGTCCTTGGTCATGCTGCCGTCTTCGGACACCAGGCCGATGACCAGCAGGAAGTTCTTCACCGCCTTGGTCACCCGGATACCCTGTTGCTGTACTTCTTGCGGCAGCAGTGGGGTGGCCAGGTTCAGCTTGTTCTGCACCTGGACCTGGGCGGTATCGGAGTTGGTACCCTGCTCGAAGGTCGCGGTAATGGTCATGCTGCCGTCGGAGTTACTTTCCGAGGAGACATAACGCAGGTTGTCGATACCGTTGAGCTGTTGTTCGATGACCTGGACCACGGTGTCCTGCACGGTCTGCGCCGAAGCGCCCGGGTAGGTCACGGAGATGGCGATGGCCGGTGGTGCAATGCTCGGGTACTGGTTGATTGGCAATTTGAGGATCGACAAGGCGCCGACCAGCATGATCACCAAGGCGATCACCCAGGCGAAGATCGGGCGATCGATAAAGAATCTCGACATGGTTTACTCCCCTTTGGCCCCTGCAGTCGATGCATTGGCCTGGGCTGGCTGGGCCGGCTTGACGTTGGTGGCTTCGCTGGCCTTGACCTCGATGCCCGGCTTGACGAACTGCAGGCCTTCGGTGATCACCCGGTCACCGGCGTTCAGGCCTTCCTGGATCAGCCACTGGTTACCGACGGTGCGGCTGGCCTTGAGCTGGCGCAGTTCGACCTTGTTCTCCTGGTTGACCACCAGGGCGGTTGGCTCGCCCTTGAGGTCACGGGTCACGCCCTGTTGCGGTGCCAGGATAGCCTGGGCATTGACGCCGGCCTTCAGGCGCGCATGCACGAACATGCCCGGCAGCAGGTTGTGCTCGGGGTTCGGGAACACGGCGCGCAGGGTCACGGAACCGGTGGTCGGGTCGACCGAGACTTCGGAGAATTCCAGGCGACCTTCCTGGCGGTAGGTGCTGCCGTCTTCCAGGGTCAGGGTGACCTTGGCGGCGTTGTCGCCGACTTTCTGCAGCTGACCGCTTTCCAGCTCACGGCGCAGCTTGAGCAGCTCGGCCGAGGACTGGGTGACGTCGACGTAGATCGGGTCCAGCTGCTGGATCACTGCCATGGCGTCGGCCTGGCCATTGTTGACCAGGGCGCCTTCGGTCACGGCCGAACGACCGATACGGCCGCTGAGCGGTGCCAGGACCTTGGTGTAGCGCAGGTCGATCTGGGCGCTGCGCAGTGCTGCTTCAGCCTGCAAACGTTTGGCTTGCGCATCGTCGTATTCCTGGCGGCTCACCGCCTGTTCGGCCACCAGCTGCTTGTAGCGATCGGACAGCGAACGGCTCGATTGCAGGTTGGCCTGGGCGCTGGCCAAGGTCGCCTCGTACACCGACGGGTCGATCTGGTACAGCTGCTGGCCTTCCTTGACCTCGGTACCTTCCTTGAACAGGCGCTTGAGAATGATGCCGTTGACCTGTGGGCGAACCTCGGCGATGCGGTAGGCAGTGGTACGCCCCGGCAGATCGGAGGTCAGGGTATAGGCCTGGGTTTGCAGGGTGACGACGCCGACCTGAGGCGCTTGCGCTGCGGGAGCTGCCTCTTCCTTTTTACAGCCGCTGAGCAGTGTTGCCAGGGCGACGGCGGATACCAGAGCGGTAACAGCTGGCTTGAATTGCATGAAGATCCTCGGGTCGCAAGAGCTCAAGACGCTCAAGAATAATGGAAAGGGTGCGAGAGAAAAAATGCTGTCGAGTAGATATTTAGCTTACTAAGGAATATACTTACATTCATGGTTGTTTGTAAATACCATGCGGCATCGCCCCGGGCCGCCGCAAGCCTTGAAACCTATACATTCGGTAACAACCCCCCGAAGGTTGATCCGGCCTAGCCCCAGAAGCCTGTGTGCTTACCTGGGCACTGATGAGGTTGTACTGCCATGGTCCGTCGAACCAAAGAGGAAGCCCAGGAGACCCGCGCCCAGATTCTCGAGGCGGCGGAAAAGGCGTTCCACAAGCGCGGGGTAGCGCGAACCACACTGGCCGATATCGCCAAGCTGGCGGGGGTTACCCGCGGCGCCATCTATTGGCACTTCAATGACAAGGCAGAGCTGGTCGAGGCCATGCTCGAAAGCCTGCGTGAGCCCCTGGACGCGCTGGCCCGGGCCAGCGAGAGCGAAGAGGAAGTCGATCCGCTGGGTTGCATGCGCAAGCTGCTGGTGCAACTGATGCACCAGATGGTGCTTGACCCGAAAACCCGGCGAATCAATGAAATTCTGCATCACAAGTGCGAGTTCACCGATGATATGTGCGAAATCCGCCAGCAACGGCAGCATTCGACTGTCGACTGTCGACTGCCATGCCCATATCGCGCTGTCGCTGGTCAATGCAGTCAAGCGCGGGCAACTGCCCGCCGATGTAGATCCCGAGCGTGCGGCGCTGGCGATCTATGCCTACATCGATGGCCTGATCCGCCGCTGGTTGCTCCTGCCGGAAAGCTTCGACCTGCTGGGGGATGCCGAGCTGTGGATCGATACCGGGCTGGATATGCTGCGCTTGAGCCCTGCATTGCGCAAATGACACTTTGTGAAGGTTTGTGAGGAACTGTTTCCGCACCCTTCACACCCTGATTATTGATGGCCGCGCAACTGCCGGTCCGGCAGGGCCAGCGCGGCTGTCAGTCCGAACAGCGACACCAAAGCACTGCCCAGCAACAAATTGCGGAAGGTCTCCAGTAACTGGACCTGTATTTGCGGGCTAGGTTCACCCGCCTTGAGGCTGCCGAGCAGGGTGTCACCGGCCAGGCTCAGGCCGCCATCCTGCAACATCGCCAATAGCAGCGCCGACATGCAGGCCACACCCATGGCCCCGCCCAGGGTGCGGAACAGGTTGGTGGTGCTGGTGGCCACGCCGATATCGCGCGGCTGCACAGCGCTCTGGGTCGCCACCAGCGAGGTGGGGAACTGCAGGCCCGAAGCGATGCCGGTCAGAACCATGAACAAGCCGCTGAGCCAGGCTGCCTGCGGCGGCGTCAGGGCCATGCCGACAATGGCGAACGGCATCAGCAGCGCTCCGCCGAGGATCTGCGGCTTGTAGCGGCCGGTAAAGCTGGTCAGGCGGCCGCCGCAGTAGGCACCGATCGGCAGACCAATGGCCAGCGGCAGCAGATGCAGGGCGGCGCTGTCGGCGCCCGCGCCGGTGATGCTCTGGTAACGCAGCGGTATCAGCATGGTCAGGGAAATGGCCTGGAAACTGGTGAAGAAGATGGTGCACCAGCACAAGGTGGCGACCCGGTTGCCGAACAGCTTGAGCGGCAACAACGGTTCCGGTGCCCGGCGCTCATGCAGCACGAACACGAACAGGCCGAGCAGGGCACAGAGCAGCAGGCTGCCGACCTGCGAGCCATTCCAGGCATGGCCCTGGCCGATCAGGGTGATGCCCAGCAACAAATTGCTCAAACCGAAAATCAGCAGTGCGGCGCCGACATAGTCGACCCGCGCCTGACCCTGCGGCACCGCCAGCGTTCGCAGTGCGCGCCGGGTGACCCACCAGGCGGTCAGGCCCAGCGGCAGGTTCAGCCAGAACACCCAGCGCCAGGACAGGTACTCGGTGAGGTAGCCGCCCAGCACCGGCCCGACCACGCTGGCCAGGGCATACATGCTGCTGAAATAGCCCTGATAACGACCGCGCTCGCGAGGGGGGACGAAGTCGCCGATGATCGCCTGGCTGACCGAAACCATGCCACCGGCGCCGATCCCTTGCAGCACACGGGCCAGCACCAGTTGTTCCATGTTCTGGGCCAGGGCGCAGAACAGCGAGGCGAGGGTGAACACGGCGGTGCCGGTGAGGATCATCCGCCGCCTGCCGTACAGATCGCCCAGCTTGCCGTAGATCGGCACGGCCACGGTCATGGCGACCATGTAGCCGGAGATCACCCAGGCCAGCAGGCTGACATCATTGAACTGGGCGGAGATCGCCGGCATCGACACGGCGACGATGGTCTGGTCCAGGGCCCCGAGGAAAATCGCCAGCATCAACGCGACGAGCACGCTGCGCAGGATCGGTTGCGGAGTGTTCAGTTGGGTCACGGGCCAGCTCGAAAGGCAGGTTATCCCACAGACTGTCGCTGCGGAAACGGGTGCTGGTCAGTGTACTAGATAGCTTGCTAAGCGTCTGCTCCAATCACTGCGCCGTGCCGGTCAGACGTTGTCTGGCGCCTATTTCACGCCGCTCAGGGTCGCGGTGTGCGGTACGCAATGGGCCAGGCTGCAACTGGCGGCCGAATTAGGTTGGTGGCGGATCTGTTCGACCCGGTAGGCCGCTGTGCCATACAGCCCGAGAACGGCGGCAATGGCACAGACGACAGCGCATCGTCTGGATTTGAGGGTCATGCTGCTCACCTCGTTCAATCCGCACTCAGGTGCTATTGAAAGCATAGGTCAGCTTTGGCTGGATTGCCCGGGCTAGAGCAGGCCGCGGTCCCATTCGGGTTCGGCGGTAAAACGCTCGGCGAGAAAGTCGAGCATGCTGCGCAAGGTGGCCGGCATGTGCTTGCGCGAGGTGTACACGGCGTTCAGGTCCAGCTCCCGTGGCTGCGCCTGGGGCAGCAGGCGCACCAGCTCGCCGCTGCGCAGGGTGGCCGCTGCCTGGTAGGTGGGCAGCATGGCGATCCCGGCACCGGCCAGGGCGGCGCGTTGCAGGGTCATGGCTTCGTTGGCGCTGATGTTGCCCTGTACTGGCACCGAGACCTGCTCGCCCGCCACCTGAAAGTGCCAGAGGCTGCGGCCGAAGTAGGTGTGGGTCAGGCAGTTGTGTTGCATCAGGTCCTGGACCTGCTGCGGCGCCGGGTGCTCGCGCAGGTAGGCCGGTGATGCGCAGATCACCGAGCGGCACACCGTCAGACGCCGGGCGATCAGGTTGGGGTCCAGGTCGTTGCTGGTGCGGATCGCCAGGTCGATGCGCTCGTCCACCAGGTTCACCGTGCGATCGAGCATCTGCAGGTCGACCTTCACCCCGGGGTAGCGTTTGACGTAGGCGGCGACTGCATCCATCAATTGCGCCTGGCCGAACGAGGTGCTGACGCTGATGCGCAATTCACCCCGAGGCGCATCCTCGGGTGCACTCACCGCCGCTTGCAGGTCACCGGCAAGCTCCAGCATCTGCCGGCAACGTGGCAGGGTTTCCTGGCCGGCGGCGGTCAGGCTCAGGCGCCGGGTAGTGCGCTGCATCAGGCGCGCGCCGACCCAGTCTTCCAGTTCGGCCAGGTAGCGCGACACCACGGGGCGCGACAGGTCCAGGTGGTCGGCGGCGGCCGATTGGCTGCCCAGGTCGACCACGCTGACGAAGACCCGCATTGCTGTCAGACGATCCATGATTTGCCCGGTTTCAGAAACAAACTGATGCCAAGCATCGCATTTTTTGCGACAGATCGTGCAACTAAGCTGTGGCTATTCGTCCCCAGACAGGAATTGCCTTGATGCGTCGTTCTTTTTCCCTGCCAGGCCTGCTGCTGGCCTTCGCCACCCTCGGCGTCATGGCCCAGGCCAATGCTGCCGGGCAGCCGTTGCAGCTGGATGTCTATAACCCGGGCACTGCAGCGTTGTTTCCAGTCAGTTCGGTGATCGTCAGCGGCGAGCGCGATGCCATCCTGGTCGATGCCCAGTTCGGCAAGGGCCAGGCCGAGCAGGTGCTGGCAAAGCTGCGCGCCAGCGGCAAGCACCTGACCACCATCTATATCAGCCATGGCGACCCGGACTACTACTTCGGTCTGCAGACCCTGACCGACGCCTACCCCGAGGCCAAGGTAGTGGCCTCGGCCGCCACCGTCGCGCATATCAAGCAGACCAAGGACGGCAAGCTGGCCTATTGGGGGCCGCAAATGGGCAGCGACAAGCCCGCCCGGCTGGTCGTCCCGCAAGCGCTCCAGGGTAATGAACTGACACTGGAAGGCCAGCGCCTGGAAGTGCTCGGGCTCGACGGTCCGCAGCCGGACCGCAGTTTCGTCTGGATTCCGTCGATCAAGGCCGTGGTCGGCGGCGTAGTGGTCGCCCAAAACCTTCACGTCTGGATGGCAGACACCCAGACGGCGCAATCGCACAAGGACTGGCTGGCTACCCTGCAGCGCATCGAGCAGCTCAAGCCGCAGACCGTGGTGCCCGGTCATTACCTGGGCCAGCCTGGCGAAGGGCTGGAAGCCGTACGTTTCACTGCCGATTACATCCGCGCATTCGATACCCAGACCGCCCAGGCAGCGAACGCTGCCGAGCTGACCGCGGCGATGAAGGCGCGCTACCCGGGCCTGGGCGAGGAGAGCTCGCTGGAGCTCGGCGCCAAGGTCGCCAAGGGCGAAATGAAGTGGTAAGTGACCTCAATCCTGACGGGAGTTTGATATGAGCAAGATTGCAATCATCGGGGCGACCGGACGTGCCGGTAGCCAGTTGCTGGAAGAAGCCCTGCGTCGCGGTCACAGCGTCACCGCCATCGCCCGGGATCCTGCGAAACTGCAAGGTCGCGCAGGCGTCACGGCAAAAGCGGTGGATGTGCTGGACAGCGCCGCGCTGCACCAGGCGCTGAGCGGAAGCGATGTGGTACTGAGCGCTGCGCATTTCGCCACGATTCCGGCCGCCGCGATCATCGAGCCGGCCAGGCAGGCCGGGGTCAAGCGCCTGCTGGTGGTCGGTGGCGCGGGTAGCCTGTTGTTGCCGTCGGGGCAGCGGGTCATCGACAGTCCTGGCTTTCCCGAGGCCTACAAGGCTGAAGCCAGTGCCGGCTGCCAGTTCCTCGATGCCCTGCGCCGGGAAGACGAACTGGACTGGACCTTCCTGTCACCGTCGGCCGAGTTCGTCGAAGACGCACGCACCGGCAGCTTCAAGCTGGGCCAGGACCACCTGCTGTTCGCAGCCGATGGCAGAAGCTGGATCAGCTTTGCCGACTACGCCATCGCCCTGCTCGATGAAGTGGAGAAGCCGGCTCACTCGCGCCAGCGTTTTACCGTCGGCTACTGAGTGCTGCGCCGCTGGGCCTGCTCGCACAGCCAGTCGAGCAGCTCCAGCAGGGCGGGCTGTCCCGCGCCTTGTGGCCTGACCAGGTAATAGGCCTGGCCGGTACTGACCTTGAGGGGGAAGGGCGTGACCAGGCGGCCGCTGTTGAGGTCATCGCCGATCAGCGACCAGTCGCCGATGGCCACGCCAGTGCCCTGGGATGCCATGGACATGGCCATGTCCAGTGTTTCGAAATGCTGGCCCTTGCCCTGGCGCGACAGGTTGGCGCCGGCGACGCTGAGCCAGGTGTTCCAGTCATGCTGGTCGCGGGTCGGGTGCAGCAGCATGTGCTGCTCCAGGTCCGGCAGTTGCCGCAAGGGCAGGGCGCCGTCGAGCAGTTGCGGGGCGCACACCGGGGTCAGTTGCTCGTCGAACAGCTTGAGTTTGTGCAGGCCGTGATTGGGCGCTGCGCCATAGACCACCGCGGCGTCGAACACCTCGCGGCGAAAATCGACGCCGTGCTGCACGGTGGTGGTCAGCTCCACCGGCACATCCGGACGCAAGGCCTGCCATTCCATCAGGCGCGGCAGCAGCCAGCGCATCACACAGGTAGGCGCCTTGAGCTGCAAGGTGGCACTGCGCGCACCGACCTGCTGCACCCCTTCCTCGATCAACGCGAATACCTGCTGCACCCGTGGTAACCAGTCCTGGCCCTCGCGGGTCAGGCTCAGGCCGCGGGCCTGGCGCAGGAACAGGGCATAGCCCAGATGATCCTCCAGGCCTGCGATCTGCCGGCTCACCGCGCCTTGGGTGATGTGCAGCACCTGCGCCGCACGGGTGAAGTTGCAGCACTGGGCAGTGACCAGGAAGGTGTGCAGGGCGGGTAGTGGCGGCAGGCGTTTCATCGGGGTTGAGCCATGATCTCAAGACATGGCTAGTATGAGCTTTTTTGCATTGTGCCGGTAGCGGTGCAGCGGTCCAATAAAGCCTGTTTTCAACACAACAACAGGCACACGATCATGGCGACATGCGGCGAAGTACTGGTCAAACTCCTTGAAGGCTATGGCGTTGACCATGTCTTCGGTATCCCTGGTGTGCATACCGTCGAGCTCTATCGGGGACTGGCGCGCTCCTCCATCCGCCACATCACCCCGCGCCATGAGCAAGGCGCAGGTTTCATGGCTGACGGCTATGCGCGTACCCGTGGCAAGCCGGGTGTCTGCTTCATCATCACCGGCCCCGGCATGACCAACATCACCACCGCCATGGGCCAGGCCTACGCCGACTCGATCCCGATGCTGGTGATTTCCAGCGTGCAGTCGCGCAACCAGTTGGGCGGCGGTCGCGGCAAGCTGCACGAGCTGCCGAACCAGGGCGGCCTGGTCGCGGGTGTGGCGGCGTTCTCCCATACCCTGATGAGCGCGGATGACCTGCCGATGGTCCTGGCCCGGGCTTTCGCCGTGTTCGACGGTGCGCGTCCGCGTCCGGTGCATATCGAGATCCCGCTGGATGTACTGGTCGAAGAGGCCGACCATCTGCTGGCCAGCAGGCCGGTACGCATCGCCCGCGCCGGTGCGGCCCCGGCTCCGGTGGCGCAGATGGCAGCCTTGCTGGCCAGTGCCCGTCGCCCGTTGATCCTGGCCGGTGGCGGCGCCATCGACGCCAGCGCGGCACTGACGCGCCTGGCCGAATACCTGCAGGCACCGGTGGCACTGACCATCAACGCCAAGGGCGTGTTGCCGGCGAGCCATCCACTGCAGATCGGTTCGACCCAGTCGCTGGTGGCGACCCGCGCGCTGGTCGCCGAGGCGGATGTGGTCCTGGCGATCGGCACTGAACTGGCCGAAACCGACTACGACGTGACCTTCAAGGGCGGCTTCGAGATTCCCGGCCGCCTGCTGCGTATCGATATCGACCCGGACCAGACTGTACGCAACTACCCGCCAGAGGTCGCCCTGGTGGCCGACGCCACGGTCGCGACCCAGGCCCTGCTGGTGGCCCTGGCCGAGCAACCGGCACCGGTGCGTGGCAGCGACTGGGGTGCCAGCCGTGCTGCTCGCCTGCGTGACGTGCTGTTGGCGGGCTGGGACCTGCCGATGCACAGCCAGACCCGCATGCTCAAGACCCTGGTCGACACCCTGCCGAACGTGATCCTGGTCGGTGACTCGACCCAACCCGTCTACACCGGCAACCTGACCCTGGACATGGATCAGCCGCGCCGCTGGTTCAATGCCTCCACCGGTTACGGCACCCTGGGCTACGCCTTGCCTGCGGCCATGGGTGCCTGGCTGGGCAGTGCCGAGGCGATCGCAGACCGCGCCCCGGTGGTCTGCCTGATCGGCGACGGTGGCCTGCAATTCACCTTGCCGGAACTGGCCAGTGCCACCGAAGCGCAGGTGCCGCTGATCGTGGTGCTGTGGAACAACCAGGGCTACGAGGAAATCAAGAAGTACATGGTCAACCGCGCCATCGAGCCGGTGGGTGTGGACATCCATACCCCGGACTTCATCGGTGTGGCCAAGGCGCTGGGGTGCGCCGCCGAAGCGGTGGGCAGCGTCGAGCAACTGCGTGAGGCACTGCGCCAGGCCTGCGATCGCAAGGGCCCGAGCCTGATCGAAATCGACCAGAACCGCTGGATGCAGGCGGTGCCAGCATGATGAAACTGCCTGGTGTGTATATCGAGGGTGTCTGGCAGCACGGTCCGCACCCGCTGATGGTGATCAATCCGAGCAACGAACAACTGCTGGCCGAAGTGGCTGGCGGCGATGGCGCGTCGGTGGATCGTGCCACCCAGGCCGCCCGACGGGCTTTCGGTGGCTGGTCGATCAGCACCGGCGGCGAGCGGGCGACGGTACTGCGCGCCATCGCCGATGGCGTCGAGGCGCGCCGCGAGCGCCTGGTCTTCCTGCAGGCCAGCAACAATGGCAAGCCCCAGGGCGAAGCGCAGATGGATGTCGATGATGTGATCGCCACCTTCCGCTACTACGCCGAACTGGCCGACGGCCTCGATGCCGCCCAGGACAGTGCGGTGGAGTTGCCCAGCGAGGACTTCGTCGCCCGCTTGCGCCGTGAGCCGTGCGGCGTGGTCGGGCTGATCGTGCCGTGGAACTTCCCGATGGTCACCACCGCCTGGAAACTGGCACCGGCCCTGGCTGCCGGCTGCTGCGTGGTGCTCAAGCCGTCCGAGGTGACGCCGCTGGCGGAACTGGAACTGGCGGCGATCATTGCCGAGGCGGGCTTGCCGGCGGGCGTGTTCAACCTGGTGTGTGGCACGGGTATCTCGGTGGGCGCGGCCCTGGCTGCCGATCCACGGATTGCCAAGATCTCCTTCACCGGCAGCAACGGCGTCGGCGTGCAGGTGATGCAGCGCGCCGCCGAAACCATCAAGGGGGTGAGCCTGGAACTGGGGGGTAAATCCGCCTTGCTGGTGCTCGAGGATGCCGACCTTGAGCTGGCGGTCGAGCTGGCGTGCCTGGGCGGGTTCTTCAACGCCGGGCAAATGTGCTCGGCGACCAGCCGGGTGCTGGTGGCCGAGGCCCTGTATCCGGACTTTATTGCGCGCTTGAAGGCACGTGCCGAAGCGATCCGGGTTGGCGACCCCTTTGTCGGCGACAGCGAGATGGGGGCGCTGGTCAACCAGCTGCAGTACCAGCGTGTCCAGGGGCATATCGCGGCGGGCCTGGAGGCCGGTGCGCGCTTGCTCTGCGGTGGCTCACGGCCTGTGGCGTTGCCGTGCGGGTATTTCATCAGCCCCACGGTGTTCACCGACGTGCCGCTGGACAGTGCGCTGTGGCGCGAGGAAATCTTCGGGCCGGTGCTGTGCGTCCGCCCGGTCGCCAGTGAAGCCGAGGCGGTGGCACTGGCCAACGACAGCGAGTTCGGCCTGGTGGCCAGTGTGGTCAGCCGTGACCTGGTCGCGGCCGAGCGGGTGGCCAATGCCTTGCAGGCCGGCCTGGTGTGGATCAATGCGCCGCAGGTGATCTTCCCGCAGACCGCCTGGGGCGGCTACAAGCAGAGCAGCATCGGGCGTGAGCTGGGGCCTTGGGGGTTGAGTGCCTTCCAGGAAATCAAGCATGTGCTAAGAGCGCTGTAACACCGCCTCTCTCTGTAGCCGCAGCCTGGCGGCAGCGGCAGGGAATTGGCGTTCAGTGGCCATCGCCGGCGTTGCCGGCTCCCACAAGGGTTCGGTATGCACCGCCCCCTGTGGGAGCTGGCGAAGCCTGCGATCGACCGCGCGGTGTCGGGCAAGACGGTATCTACAGTGCATTACGCAATCGTGCCAGATCCCGCACCGGCGGTGCCCCGTACAGGCGGCTGTATTCACGGCTGAACTGCGACGGGCTCTCATACCCCACCCGATACCCGGCCACCGCCGCCTCCAATCCGTCATTGAGCATCAGTCGCCGTGCTTCCTGCAGGCGCAATTGCTTCTGGTACTGCAACGGGCTCATGGAGGTGACCGCCTTGAAGCGATGGTGCAAGGTCGAGCTGCTCAGGTTCACTTCGCGGGCCAGCTCGTCGATGCGCAGCGGTCGATGAAAATGCTGGTTCAGCCATTCGACGGCCTTGCACACGCGATGGGTCTGGCTGTTGGACAGGGCGATTTCATGCAGTCGATAGCCTTGTGGCCCACGCAACAGGCGATAAAGGATTTCACGACGAACCAGCGGCGCCAGCACGGCGATGTCTTTTGGCGAATCGAGCAGGCGAGTCAGGCGCAGCAAGGCATCGAGCAGCAATGGATCGGTGCGCTCCACATAGAGGCCTCGGCCCGAGGGCAGGGCGGGCACGCCCATGGGGCCGGCATCGGCGATCAGGTTATTGAGTTGTGCCGGGTCGATGTCCAGACGCATGGCCAGGCTGGGGTTTTCCGGGCTGGCTTCCAGGAGTACGCCGCTGATCGGCAAGGCCACCGACACCACCATGTAGTGCAGCGGGTCATAGACATAGCGTTCGTCCCCCAGGCAGACCTCCTTGCTGCCCTGGGCAAGGATGCACAAGGCCGGTTGTGCCAGCGCGGGCATCGAACGCACGCTTTTTTCGTGGCGGGCCAGGTACAGACCTTCGATGCTCGTCTGCACACCCATCTCGCAGGGTGCATGGCGACGGATCAGCTCGGCCAGCTCCTGGCGTTGCAGCTCCAGGGCGGGGTCGAGGACAAGGCGGTCGGCGTCGATCAAGGACATAAAGGCAATTCCACGGAGAACGACTGCAGGATAGGTTTGTGCAAGTTATGGCGCTAGTCGAAAGCTGTCGCCCACTTGCCTGATCCTGCCGACTGCGCAGGATCAGGCAAGCGCCTGACAGGAATCGCCTAACGGCCGCGCAGGCGCGTGGCCTAACCTGCGCAGCCTGGGGTTTTTATCTGGCAGCTTGAGGAGAATCGCACATGACCTCGCCCAATCCGGTCACTCACCTGGCTTTCATCCGCGCCAGCAGCGGTCGCTCGCAGGAGCTGGGCGAACGCCTGCGTCAACTGCTCGAGCCCGCTCGCCAGGCACCAGGCTGCCTGCACTTCAACCTGCAACAGTCCCAGGCCGATGCCGACCTGTGGCTGCTCAGTGGTTTCTGGCGCGACCAGCAGGCGATGGGTGGCTACTTTGCCTCGCCGAGCCTGGAACTGTTCGGTGAACTGGTACAGGCCCGGGTGGTCGCCAGCCTCGACCTGCATACCTTCGGTGAACCGTCTGCAGGTTAGAATACGGGTTTCAGGCAATCGATGTGGATTTGAAGCACATGGCACGTAGAGAGTTTTCGCAGTTCGAAGCGGTATCGGCAGCCGTCCGTGGCGAAGAAGGTTACAACGCGGCAATCGCCGTCAAAGGCCTGGGCGCCTCGGGCGCGCCGCGTTTTCACAAGGTTCTCGAAGGGCAGGTGTTCAAGACCGCCCTGGCCGCTGACGAGGCCGCCTGCGCGGAGCTTGAACGCCTGCAGGACGTCAGCGACGACGCCGAACTGGTCTGGTAGTTCAGACCTGCGGACGGGCCATCTTGAACAGGTTACCCAGTTCGAAGTAGTCCGCAGGACCACCGCCGCGCAGGATCGGCTGTGCGGCCGCGGTATCGTAGATACCGTCCTTGAGCAGGTGCTCGGCGATATGCACCGCCACCACTTCACCCAGGATCAACCAGCTCGGCACCAGGGCCTGGTCGGCACGTTGCAGCTGAATGATCTGGGTGACCTTGCACTCGAAAGACACCGGGCTTTCCTGCACCCGGGGTACGGCGATGACCTTCGAGGCCACCGGGGTCAGCTCACTCAGGGAGAATTCGTCGACCTCGGGCGAGACGGCCGCGCAGCTCTGGTTCATGGCCTCGGCCAATGGCCGGGTGGCCAGGTTCCAGGCGAACTCGCCGGTCTGCTCGATGTTGTTCAGGCTGTCTTTGCGCCCGACGCTGCAGAAACCGATGATCGGTGGAATGTAATTGAAGGCATTGAAGAAGCTGTAGGGCGCGAGGTTCAGGCGACCTTCGGCATCCTGGGAGGAAATCCAGCCGATCGGGCGCGGACCGACGATGGCATTGAACGGATCGTGGGGCAGGCCGTGGCCTTTTGCGGGTTCGTAGTAGTACATCTGCCTTGAGGCCTTCCCTGTGTGAAAGCGCCTAGTGTGCCAAGGCTTTGCCCGCCTGAAAACGATTAAGCCCGGCCGGAGCCGGGCTGACTGCGTTGCATCGGCTATCAGCTGATGCGGTGGGCCTGGGTGCGATCGAAACCGTCTTCGGCGAAGCGGGCACCGCCAGTGCGATCGAAGCCATCTTCAGCGAAGCGGGCGCCGCCAGTGCGGTCGAAACCGTCTTCAGCAAAGTTGGCACCGCCAGTGCGGTCGAAACCATCTTCTGCGTAAGTAGCCGACTGGGTTTGTACGGCACCGAAGTTGTGGCTGTTGGTGCGGTCGAAGCCGTCTTCGGCGAAAGCGTTGGCAGCCAGTACCGAGAAGGCCAGGGTCAGGATCAGTTTGCTTTTCATGGTCGTTGCTCCGGGGTGGTGTTGGGTTGTTTGTTTCTATGGGTTTGATCTTACGCCGATTAAATTGATTAAAAAGCGCAAAAATTCGCGTATAAAAATCGAATTAATCGATGCTTTAGGCAGCTGCCATGGCCTCATCACGGGGCGTGTGGGAGCTGGCGTAGCCTGCGATCTATCGATGGGAGCAGCATGCAGGCGGGCGATTAATCGCGCGTTAAGCAAGAAAAAAAGGGGCGTCCATTGCTGGACGCCCCTTTTTTGTTGACCCAGGCCTTGCCTCAGTCAGTAGTGATCCGCGAGTGCGTGCGGGTGTCCTTCATGAACACGTACACCAGCAGCGAGCAGGCGATACAAGCGGTCACGTACCAGTAGAAACCGGATTCCATGCCGTTGCTCTTGAACCACAGCGCGACGTACTCGGCGGTGCCGCCGAAGATCGACACGGTCAGTGCGTAGGGCAGGCCGACGCCCAGGGCGCGGATTTCGGTCGGGAACAGTTCGGCTTTGACCACGGCATTGATCGAGGTGTAGCCGCTGACGATGATCAGCGCCGCCATGATCAGGAAGAAGGCGCCCCACCAGGTCTGGATGGTGTGCAGGGTGGTCAGGATCGGCACGGTGCACAGGGTGCCCAGGACGCCGAAGGCGATCAGGATCGGACGGCGGCCGATTTTATCGGAAAGGCTACCGATGATCGGCTGCAGGCACATGAACAGGAACAGGGTCGCCGCCGAGATGGTGGTCGAGTCGCTGATGCTCATGCCGACGGTGTTCACCAGGTACTTCTGCATGTAGGTGGTGTAGGTGTAGAAGGCCAGGGTACCGCCCATGGTCAGGCCGACCACGGTTGCCAGTTCCTTGGGATGGCGCATCAGGGTGCGCATCAGGCTTTCCTTGGACTTTTCCTTCTTGGTGAAGGAGGCGGTTTCTTCCATGCCACGACGCAGGTACAGGGCCACGACCGCACACAGGGCGCCGATCACGAAGGGTACGCGCCAGCCCCAGGCATACAGCTGCTCGGTGGTCAGGGTCTGCTGGAGGATGATCAGGACCGCCAGGGCGATGAGCTGGCCGGAGATCAGGGTCACGTACTGGAAGCTGGAGAAGAAGCCGCGACGGTCCTTGGTCGCCATCTCGCTGAGGTAGGTGGCCGAGGTGCCATATTCGCCACCCACCGACAGGCCCTGCATCAGTCGGGCAATGACCAGCAGGATCGGGGCGGCAACGCCGATGGTTTCATAGCCAGGGGTCAGGGCGATGACCAGCGAGCCTGCGCACATCAGCAGAACCGAGGCCATCAGTGCGGCCTTGCGGCCCTTGCGGTCTGCGTACAGGCCCATCAGCCAGCCACCGATCGGACGCATCAGGAAGCCCACGGCGAAAATGGCAGCCGTGTTCAGCAGTTGTGCGGTGGTGTCGCCAGCGGGGAAGAATGCCTTGGCGAAGTACAGGGAAAACGCGGCGTAAACATACCAGTCGTACCATTCGACCATGTTGCCGATCGAACCGCTGAAAATCGACTTGAGCCGGCTTCGGGTGGTTTTTTCCGCGGCTGGCGCAATGGCCGCCCCGGCGGGCAGGGTGGTGGAGTTATCCATCGAAGGGACCTTCATAGTTGTTTTTGTGGAGCGCGCCGAAACGCAGCCTGCCAGGGCTATAGCAGGAGCCGTGCCAGGAGCGGAGGGCCCGGTCTAGAGGGGTTTTCTTGAGTGGATGAGCGGAAATCCGCCTATCGATCAGGTGTCGATAGGCGGATTCTTGCTTATGGGGTCAGTCCGCCCCGAGGAAGTCTTCGCGCTGCAGGCCGTGGCGCTGCATCTTTTCATTGAGGGTGCGACGGGGGATCTGCAGCTCTTCCATGACGGCCTTGATCTCACCCTTGTGCCGGCCTAGGGCGGCGCGCAGGCATTGGGCCTCGAAGGCCTCCTGCTGGGCGGCGAGCGACTGCCCGGGCTCGACCTCGGCAGTGGCAGGCTCGCCCAGGCCAAGGGCATGGCGCTCGGCGGCGTTGGCCAGTTCGCGGACGTTGCCGGGCCAGTCGTGGCTGAGCAGGCGTCCCAGCTGCGCACCGCTGAGCGGCGGGGCGCTGCGGCCGACGCGCTCGGCGGCCTGGCGGGCGAAATGTTCGAACAGCAGGGGGATGTCTTCGCGCCGATCGCGCAGGGGCGCCAGGCGCAGTTCGGCGACATTCAGGCGATAGGCCAGGTCTTCGCGAAAGCGGCCGGCGCGGGCCTCTTCCAGCAAGTCAGGTTTGGTCGCGGCGATGATGCGCAAGTCCACCGCGATGCTCTGGTTGGCGCCCAGGCGTTCCAGCTTCTGCTCCTGCAGCACGCGCAGCAGCTTGGCCTGCTGGGCCAGGGGCATGCTCTCGATTTCATCGAGGAACACCGTGCCGCCGTTGGCGTATTCCAGCTTGCCGATGCGCTTGCCCTGGGCCCCGGTGAAGGCGCCGCTCTCGTGGCCGAACAACTCGGCCTCAAACAGCGTCTCTGGAATCGCGGCGCAGTTGAGGGCAACGAACGACTTGCCTGCGCGCGGGCCGAATTCGTGCAGGCAGCGCGCGACCTGTTCCTTGCCGCTGCCGGTTTCGCCGCGAATCAGGACGTTGACCGGCAGGCTGGCCAGGTCCAGCACTTGCCTGCGCAGCTGCTGCATGCCCTGGGACATGCCCAGCAGGTTCAGTTCCAGGCGCGCCTTGAGGTCGGCCTGCTCATGCAGGCGACGGTTCTCCAGGACCAGCTGGCGCTTTTCCAGGGCACGACGCAGGCTGCCCAGCAGGCTTTGCGGGCTGAACGGTTTTTCGAGAAAGTCGTAGGCGCCGTTGCGCATGGCCTCTACCGCCATGGGCACATCGCCGTGGCCGGTCAACAGGATCACCGGCAGGTCGGCATCGCGTGCCTGCAAGTGCGACAGCAACTGCAGGCCGTCCATGCCGGGCATGCGCACATCGCTGAGGATCACCCCGGGAAAATGGCCGGGCAACTGCGCCAGACATTCCTCGGCGCGGCTGAACAGCTGCACATCGAAGCCGGACAGGCTCAGCCATTGCTCGACCGCGGTGCGGATGCTGGCTTCATCATCGACGACCATTACCGAATTCAACATCAGGGCTCCGGGTCACAGGGCAGGGTAAGACTGAAACGGGCGCCGCCTGGCTGGTTGTCGACCGCAAGGCGTCCGCCGGCTTCGTGAATGATGCCATAGGATATCGCCAGCCCCAGCCCCAGGCCTTCACCGACCGGTTTGGTGGTGAAGAACGGGTCGAAGACGCTACCCAGGTGTTCGGCAGCAATACCACCGCCGCTGTCGAGCACGCTCAGGCGCCACTGTTCGGCTTCGATTTCGATGCGGATTTCCAGGCGTTTGAACACTTTCCCGGCCATGGCATCCAGGGCGTTGCGCAACAGGTTGATGAGTACCTGTTCCAGGCGGATGGCATCGCCGCGCACCCAGGCCGGACGGGCCAGGTACAGGGCGACGTCCACCTGCTCGGCGCGAATCCGCGCATCGAGCAGTTGCAGTGCCTGATCGACCACGGTGGCCAGGTCCAGGCGTTCGCGCAGGCCGCTGGGGCTGTTGCGGGCGAAAGTCTTGAGGTGGCCGGTGAGTGCCGCCATGCGGGTCAGCATCTGCTCCAGCGGCTCCAGGGCCTTGCGCGCGTCATCGTAGCGCTGGTTGTCGAGCAGCAGGCGCAGGGTCGCCAGTTGCATGCGCTGGGTGGTCAACGGTTGGTTGATCTCGTGGGCCAGAGCCGCCGACATCTGCCCCAGGGCGGCAAGCTTGGCCGATTGCACCAGGCCTTCCTGGGCGGTGCGCAGGTCGCGGGTGCGGGCCTCGACCAGGCGCTCCAGTTCCTGACGGCTGCGCTGGCGCAGGCGGGCCAGGCGCACGCGCTGGCTGATGAACAGCAGGGCGAACACCAGGCTCAGCCACACCGCCGCCGCAGCCAGGGCGGCATTGCGGCCGTCGTCTCTGACCTGCGGCTTGCGCAGCAGGTGC
Organism: Pseudomonas sp. NPDC090755; assembly: GCF_044769005.1. Taxonomy (NCBI): domain Bacteria; kingdom Pseudomonadati; phylum Pseudomonadota; class Gammaproteobacteria; order Pseudomonadales; family Pseudomonadaceae; genus Pseudomonas; species Pseudomonas sp. NPDC090755. The sequence continues at coordinate 226,613 of NZ_JBIVXC010000007.1, forward strand.
AGGGTCCAGCCTTCGGCTTCCAGCGGCAGGCTTTCCCACAGGTAGTCGGTGCTGCCCTCGGGCCCCTGCACACGCATCAGGTGGCTGTTGTCATCGAAGCGGTTGAGCACCTGGTGTTGCAGCGGTACCAGCGGTTGCTTGTCGTACTGGCGGGTGGCGGCCAGCTCGGCGCGGTCGGCGCTGCTCAGCGGCTTGAGTTCGCGGTAGCGCCAGCCCTCCTGGTTGGCGATGAAGATGATCCCGCGGGCGTCGCTGACCAGCAGGATATCGCTGCCCTGGCGCCATTCGCGCTCAAGTTCCGGAAACTCCAGCTTGACCACCATGGCGCCGAGGAAGCGGCCGTGTTCGTCCAGTACCGCGCTGGAGAGAAAGTAGCCTGGCACGCCGCTGGTCACGCCCACGGCATAGAAGCGTCCGCTACCCTGGCTGCGGGTCTGCTTGAAGTAGGGGCGAAAGCCGTAGTTGGAGCCGACATAGGTGCTGGGCAGGCGCCAGTTGCTGGCGGCCACGGCAAGGCCGGTGCGGTCGAGCAGTTCCAGGGTCGAGGAATTGGCCGCGCCGTTGATGCGTTCGAGCTTGCGGTTCAGGGCATCCTGGACCGGGCCGTTGACCGGGCCGCGCAGGGCGCTGACCAGTTCCGGGTCCAGGGCCAGTACGGCGGGCAGGGCGCGGTAGCGCTCGATCAGGGTGTGCAGCGAGTTGGCGTACAGGTCCAGTTGCTGGCTGGCGCGACCGGCGTCTTCGACCATCGCCTGGCGCTGGGCATGGTGCATGGCCCAACCGGCGCTGAACAGCGTGCCGGCAAGAATGAAGAAAACGATCAGCCCCAGGCGCAGGGCGCGAAAGGAAAAAGGCATGGTGCGGGTCCCGGCAAAGGGGGGAGGCCTCCTGGCCTCCCCTTGAAGCATGGCTTACAGCAGTTCGAAACGCTGTTGCTGCACCGCCTGGGAGTCCAGCCCGACCTGGACATTGAACTCGCCCGGCTGGGCTGCCCATTGCAGCTGGTTATTGTAGAACTTCAGGTCATCTTCGCTGATCTGGAAGCGCACGGTGCGTTCTTCGCCGGCCTTGAGCATGACCTTCTGGAAGTTCTTCAACTCCTTCACCGGCCGGCTCATGGACGCGGCGATGTCCTGCAGGTACAGCTGCACCACGGTCTCGCCGTCACGCTTGCCGGTGTTCTTCACGCGCACGCTGGCCTCGAGGGTCTGGCCCTTTTTCAGGGTCTTGCTCGACAGGGTCAGCGGCGACAGGCTGAAGTCGCTGTAGCTCAGGCCGTAACCGAAGGGGTAGAGCGGGCCGTTGGGCTCCTCGAAGTACTGCGAGGTGTAGTTGCCTGGCTTGCCCGGGGTGAAGGGGCGACCGATGCTCAGGTGGTTGTAGTACATCGGGATCTGCCCGACCGAACGCGGGAAGGTGATCGCCAGCTTGCCCGACGGGTTGTAGTCGCCGAACAGCACGTCGGCAATGGCATTGCCGCCTTCGGTACCGCTGAACCAGGTTTCCAGGATGGCATCGGCCTGCTCGCGCTCCCAGGTCAGCGACAGCGGCCGGCCGTTCATCAGCACCAGCACCAGCGGCTTGCCGGTGGCTTTCAGGGCCTTGATCAGCTCGCGCTGGGCGGCCGGGATCTCCAGGGTGGTGCGGCTGGAAGACTCGTGGGACATGCCACGGGACTCGCCGACCACGGCCACCACCACATCGGACTGGCGGGCGGCCTTGACTGCTTCGTCGATCAGCACGGCGGCCGGGCGCGGGTCATCGACGATTTCCGGGGCATCGAAGTTGAGGAAGTTCAGGTAATCGAGGATCGCCTTGTCGTGGGTGACGTTGGAGCCCTTGGCGTAGATCACCTTGGCCTTGTCGCCCAGGGCCTGGCGCATGCCTTCGCGCACGGTGACCGACTGGCGCGGACGACCCGCGGCGGCCCAGCTGCCCATCATGTCGATCGGTGCATCGGCCAGCGGGCCGACCAGGGCGATGGTGCCGGCTTTTTTCAGCGGCAGGGTCTGCTCGCGGTTCTCCAGCAGCACCAGGCTGCGGCGTGCCACGTCACGGGCTTCGGCGCGGTGCAGGCGGCTGTCGGCATAGGTGTCGGCCGGATCTTCGCTGGCCTTGCCGATACGGCGGTACGGGTCGGCGAACAGGCCCATGTCGTACTTGGCGCCGAGCACTTCGCGCACGGCATTGTCGATGTCGGCCTGGTCGACCTTGCCGGCCTTGAGCAGGCTGGCCAGTTCTTCACCGTACAGCGAGTCGTTCATGCTCAGGTCGATACCGGCCTTGATCGCCAGCTGCGCCGCTTCGCGGCCATCGCGGGCCACGCCATGACGGACCAACTCGCCGATCGCTCCGTGATCGCTCACGGTCACACCCTTGAAGCCCCACTCCTTGCGCAGCAGGTCGTTCATCAGCCAGGTGTTGGACGTGGCCGGTACGCCGTTGATCGAGTTCAGGGCGACCATCACGCCACCGGCGCCGGCATCGATGGCGGCGCGGTAGGGCGGCAGGTAGTCGTTGAACATCTTGCTCGGGCTCATGTCGACGGTGTTGTAGTCGCGACCGCCTTCCACTGCGCCGTACAGGGCAAAGTGCTTGACGCTGGCCATCAGGCTGGTGGCCTCGGCCGGGCTCTTGCCCTGGAAGGACTCGACCATGACCCTGGAAATGCGCGAGACCAGGTAGGTGTCTTCGCCGAAGCCTTCACTGGTACGACCCCAGCGCGGGTCGCGGGCGATATCGACCATCGGTGCGAAGGTCATGTCGATGCCGTCGGCGGCCGCTTCCAGCGCGGAAATCCGGCCGACGGTGGCGATGGCGTCCATGTCCCAGCTGGCGGCCAGGCCCAGGCTGATCGGGAAAATGGTGCGGTGGCCGTGGATCACGTCGTAGGCGAAGAACATCGGGATCTTCAGGCGGCTTTGGCCTGCCGCATCCTGCATCGGACGGTTTTCGGCGCGGGTGATCGAGTTGAAGGTACCGCCGATGCGGCCGGCGGCGATTTCCTTGCGGATCATTTCCCGGGGCATTTCCGGGCCGATGCTGATCAGGCGCAACTGGCCGATCTTCTCGTCCAGGGTCATCTGTTGCAGCAGGTCGGCGATGAACGCCTGTTTGTCCTTCAGCGGGGCGGCGGGGGTGTCGGCAAGCGCCGATTGACTGGCCAGGCTGACAAGAAGGCCCAGCAAACACAGCTTGTTCATTAAGTTCAGTTCTCAGGGCGCTCGGCAGTGTTCACGGTGATACTGCCCGGCCGAAATTGGGGAAGCGGCTATTGTTGTAGTTTGCTGGGGCATCTTTTAGCCGATTGGGCTGTCACGATCCAGCGACGGTGGCGAATTATGCCTCATCTACAGTGATTTACGCTGACCAAGGAGCGCGGCAACTATGCAGGTAATCCAGTTCAAGGGCGTGCGGCTGTGGTTGTTGCTGATGGTGGGCAGCCTGCTGGCCGGCTGCGGCATCAACAACATTCCCAACTACGACGAACAGGTCAAGGCCGCCTGGGCCCAGGTGCAGAACCAGTACCAGCGCCGCGCCGACCTGATTCCCAACCTGGTGGAAACCGTCAAAGGCTATGCCAAACAGGAACAGGAAACCCTGACCGCGGTCATCGAAGCGCGCGCCAAGGCCACCTCGATCCAGGTCGATGCCAGCACCCTGGACGATCCGCAGAAACTGCAGCAGTTCCAGCAGGCCCAGTCGCAACTGACCGGGGCGCTGAGCCGGTTGATGGTGGTCTCCGAGCGCTACCCGGACCTGAAATCGAACCAGAACTTCCTCGCCCTGCAGTCGCAGCTCGAAGGTACCGAGAACCGCATTGCCGTGGCTCGCAAGGATTTCATTGCCGCCGTGCAGCGCTACAACACCGAGATCCGTACCTTCCCCGGGCGTCTGTGGCACAGCCTGATGTACAGCAGCCTGCCGCTGCGGGAGAACTTCGAGGCCACGGCCGGTGATGCTGAAAAAGCCCCTGAAGTGAAGTTCTGATGCGCCTGGTCCACCTGGCACTGTTACTGGCGCTGCTGATCGTCACGCCGCTGCGGGCCGAGCCAAGCTTCCCGGCCCTGACCGGTCGGGTGGTGGACAACGCCGGCTTGCTCGACGACGGCAGCCGCAGCCAGCTCGAGCGCATGCTCGGCGCCCATGAGCAGGCGACCGGCGAACAGGTCGTGGTGGTGACCCTGGCGGATCTGCAGGGGCTGCCCATCGAAGACTTCGGTTTCCAGCTCGGACGCCACTGGGGCATCGGCCAGAAGGGCAAGGACAACGGCGCACTGCTGATCGTCGCACCGCGTGAGCGCAAGTTGCGTATCGAGGTGGGCTATGGGCTCGAAGAGCGCCTCACCGACGCCCAGGCTTCGGTGATCATCAATGGCATCATCACCCCGGCCTTTCGCCGTGGCGAGTTCAGCCTGGGCATCGTCCAGGGCACGGCGGCGATCCTCCAGGTGCTGGGCGGCAATCCGCTGGCCGAGCCGTCGCGGGCCGCGGGTAGTCAGTCGGATGAAGGCGCGCCGGTCTGGGCCGTGGGCTTGTTCGTCCTGCTCATCATCCTGGTGTTCGCCGGGCAGTCCATGGGCCTGGGGGGTGGTGGGCGAGGTGGCAGGGGCGGGATGGGCGGCTTTGGCGGTGGCTATGGCGGCTTCGGTGGCGGTGGTGGTGGATTCGGTGGCGGTGGTGGATTTGGCGGCGGTGGCGGCGGCTTCGGTGGTGGTGGGGCATCGGGTGGCTGGTAGAACGACAATCAAAGAGAAGCACAGTGCATGACTTTGCTCAGCGAATACGAACAACGCCAGGTGGCTGAGGCCATCGCCACGGTCGAGCGCCATACCGATGCCGAACTGGTCACGGTACTGGCCCGCCGCGCCGACGATTACGCTTATATCCCCTTGCTCTGGGCCAGCTTGCTGGCCCTGCTGGTGCCCGGCATGGTCCATTACCTGGGCGGCTGGCTGAGCGTCGACAGCCTGTTGATTGCACAGTGGCTGACGTTCATTGCCCTGAGCCTGCTGTTTCGCATTCCGCGCCTGACCACGCGCCTGATCCCGCGTGCGGTGCGCCACTGGCGTGCCTCCAACCTGGCCCGGCGGCAGTTTCTCGAACAGAACCTGCACCATACGGTCGGCGCTACCGGCGTGCTGATTTTTGTCAGCGAGGCCGAACGGTATGTGGAAATCCTCGTCGATGAGGGCATTTCCCGGCACCTGGATAACCACGTGTGGGACGACATCGTCCAGCGCTTCACCGAGCAGGTGCGCCAGGGCCAGACCCTGCAGGGTTTCATCGGTTGCATCGAGGCCTGTGGCCGGTTGCTCAGCCAGCACGTCCCCCCGACCCATGAGCGCAACGAACTGCCCAACCGCCTGGTGGTGCTGCCGTGAGCGGGGAGCGCTGATCGACAAAAGCTGGGCGCGGGGCAGTCATCCACGTAAAATGCCGGCATTGCGCCCAGCCGCTCCCTTCGCAACCCGAGGCACCCACTCCCGATGTCCGATACCCTTACCGCCCAGGCCGCGCCGGATGCCCGTGCGCAGTTTTTGAGCCTGCTCGCCACCAGCCTGCAACAGAATGCCCTGATCAAGCTGGTGCTGGCGCGCCATGTCGGCAGCGAAGAGGCCTTGCAGCGGATTATCGCCAAGCCGCTGACGGTCAAGGGCCAACCCAGCCTGTCGCTGGTCTACCGCTACCAGACCCGCGATATCACCCGTAACCTGCCCAACGACCAAGCCCTGACCCTGGTGGCCGAGTTGCTGCCGGGCTCGTTTCGCAATGCCCACCTGCTGAGCCTGAGTGACGAAGCGCAGCTGGAGTTCACCAAGAAAGGCAAGCCGATGTTGCATCGCAATGCCGTGAAGCAGGTGCTTGAAGCGTCGGCGGGCGAGCATGACCGGGAGAAAAAGCGCTACCTGGAGCTGAGCCGGCCGTTCCTTCACGACCTGGGCGTGACCGACAAGCAGCAGGCACTGATTCCTGCCATGTCGCGCAAGTGGAAGCAGATCAACAAGTTCATCGAGGTGTTCTCCCACGCCCTCAGCACGGCACCGCTGGCGGCCGATCAGCCGGTGCGGGTGGCCGACTTCGGTTCGGGCAAGGGCTACCTGACCTTCGCCATCCACGATTACCTGCGCAACACCTTGCAGCGCGAGGCCCAGGTGACGGGCGTCGAACTGCGCAAGGACATGGTCGAGCTGTGCAATGCCGCCGCCGGGCGCCTGGAGCATCCGGGGCTGGTGTTCGAATGTGGCGACGTGCGCAGCGTGGTGCCCAGCGCCATCGACGTGATGATCGCCCTGCATGCGTGCGATATCGCCACCGACTATGCGATTCATACCGGCATTCGCTGCGGCGCGGCGATCATCATGTGCTCACCGTGCTGCCACAAGCAGATTCGCCCGCAGATGCACAGCCCGGGCCTGCTCAAGCCGATGCTGCAGTATGGGCTGCACCTGGGCCAGCAGGCCGAGATGCTCACTGACAGCTTGCGCGCGCTGTACCTGGAGGCCTGTGGCTACGAGACCAAGGTGTTCGAGTTCATTTCGCTGGAACACACCAACAAGAACAAGATGATCCTGGCGGTCAAGCGCCAGGCGCCGCAAGATTCGGCGGCGCTGCTGGAGAAGATCCGGCAGTTGAAAGAGTTCTACGGGGTCAGGGAGCATTGCCTGGAGACCTTGCTCACCGCTGACGGCTTGATCGCGGCCTGAACGCGAGCGCTTCGCGCTCGATCGCAGGCTGGCGCCAGCTCCCACAGGATGTGACCTGCCGTGTGGGAGCGGGCAGCGCCCGCGATCAGGCCCGCACAGGCGCCGGATGCACCCGTGTCTTGCGCCCCAGCACCACCGTGCCGATCACCCCTGCAGCAAACACCCAGGTAATCGGCTCGACCTGCTCGCCAAAGAACAGCGCGGAAAAGGCGATGGTGAAGAAAATCTGCAGCAACTGAATCTGGCTGACCCGGGCAATTCCACCCAGGGCCAGGCCGGCGTACCAGGCAAAGAAACCGATGAACTGCGAGAACAGCGACACATAGCCAAAGGCCCACCAGGCTTTGGCGCTGACCGGCCCCTGGTGCTGCAGGGCCAGGTAGGCGACCGGCACGATCAACAACGGGCTGGCCAGCACCAGCGCCCAGCAGATCACCTGCCAGCCCCCCATCTCCCGGGCCAGGCGTCCGCCTTCGGCATAGCCCAGGCCGCCGACGGCAATGGCCGCCAGCATCAACAGATCGCCGGCCTGGATCTGCCCGGCCCCCATGATCATTGCGTACGCCAGCACCAGCGCACTGCCCAGGGCCGCGCAGGCCCAGAAGGCCCTGGACGGTCGTTCATGGGACAGCCAGGCGGCATAGAAGGCCACGCACAAAGGTTGCAGGCCATTGACCAGGGCTCCATGGGAGGCGGGCACGGTCTGCATGGCCCAGGCCGAGAACACCGGGAAACCGAGGATCACCCCCAAGGCCACCAGGCTCAGGCCCTTGATTTGTTGCCAGGTCGGCCATTTCTCGCGGCGCCATAGCAACAGGGCCGCTGCCGGGATTGCCGCCAGCAGGGCGCGGCCCAGGCCATTGAGCAAGGGATGCAATTCCTGCACGACGATCCGGGTCATGGGCAGGGTCAGGCTGAAAATGATGACACCGAGAAGGCCGAGGGCCATCCCGGTGTTTTCGCGGCTGGACATGGCAAAAACCTGAGGGGACTGGTCCTGTCATTGAGCCACAGCCGCTGGGGATGATCTTGTAACAGTTGCTAACAAGTTCAGCCGTACAGTTCAGCGCCGCTTGCGCACCTGCACCGGTACAGGGACCTCCAGGTCGGGGGCGCCCAGTGGATGGCTGCTGGCGTCGAAGAAGTACAACGGCAGTTCCGGCAGGTCGGCAAAGCGCTGGCTGTAGTGCTGCTTCTGGCTGATGATCGAGGCATCACCCAGGGGGCGGATGGCAATGGCCAGGTGCGCCGGCCGAGCCTGCTTGATGGCCTGCAGCAGGTGCCGGTCGCTGCTGTCCAGGTGCTGGCCGAACAGGCACAGGCCGCCTTGGTGCGCCGCCAGTTCACCCAGGCACCAGCTCAGGTAGTCGGAGCTGCGGATGGCCTTGAGTTTGTCGTCGCTGCTGCTTTCGTTGACGAACAGCGGCACATCGCCGGGGGTGTTGACCGCAAAGCCATCGAGCAGCTGGCTGCCATGGGCGCTGCGTTGACGGGTACTGCCGTCCTGCTGCTTGAGCAGGTGCAGGCCACCGTGCAGGTAGAGCAGGCGGGTGCCGGGGTTGCGCGTGTGGCGGATATCGAAGTCGCCTTCTTCATCGAACAATACCTGAAAGCCATCCGGCGCCTGGCTGACGGCCCAGTGGCAGAGCAGGTCGTAGTTGCTCGAATACACGCTGCGGTAGGTGCGCAGTTCGTTGTTGATCCGCTGCAGGGTGTCGCTCGACACCAGGCGCCAGGGGATGTGCACGCTGCGCACGGCATGGATCAGCGCTTCCTTGATCGCGTAGTAGCGATTGAGCGGTGCCGACGAGCTGATCGCCAGCGCGGCATTGATCCGCACCGTGGTGTTCAGGGCGCTGAGCACCGGTTCGAACAGTTCGCTGCCCAGGGACTTGAACAGGGCCTGGTCGGTCAGGCTCAGGGGCTTGTGGCGCACTCGCTGGGCTTCTTCGAACAACGAGAAGTAGGCAAAGGGGCGCCACAGTGCGCGACTGGCGCCATTGCCCAGGAACAATCCACTGCTGGGGTGGGCGGCATTCAGGTCCGGCCAGCGGTGCAGGCTGGTGTCGAGGTCGGCGTGGGGCATGGGCGTCTCTTGGCTGGGGCTTTCGAACGGCGCGACTTTAGCATGCAACCGAGTTGTCATCAGTGTGGGCGACTATGCTGGATTCGCGATCAATGACGAGGACGCCCGATGCTGGCGAAAGGAATTCACCGTCTATGTGGCCTGGCGCTGCTGACCCTGGCCGGGCTGGTCGAGGCTGGGGAGGGGCGTGAACTGGCGGCGCAGCAAGGCATTGCGTACCCGGCAGTGATTGCCCACCGAGGCGCTTCCTATGATGCTCCGGAGTCCACCGCACCGGCCTATCTGTTGGCTCGCGACCTGGGTGCCGACTACCTTGAGCTCGACCTGCAGCGCACCCGCGATGGCGTGCTGGTGGCGGTGCATGACGACAACCTGCAACGCACCAGCGATGTGGCCCGGCGCTTTCCCGAACGCAAGAGCAGCCCGGTCAGTGCCTTCACCCTGGCCGAACTCAAGTCGCTGGATGCCGGTAGCTGGTTCAACCAGGCCTACCCTGAACGGGCACGGGCGACTTTCGCGAACCTTGGGATCCTCACCCTGGATGAGGTCATGGACATCGCCGAAGGCAACCCAGAGCGACGTCCCGGGCTGTACATAGAAACCAAGGTGCCCAGCCTGTTCCCCGGTATCGAAGCGGACCTCAAGGCCCGCCTGCACGCCCGGGGCTGGCTCGACACACCCGGGCGGGTGGTGCTGCAGAGCTTCGATCGCAACAGCCTGGCACTGCTGCACAAAGAGATGCCGCAAGTGCCCAAGGTGCTGCTGTTGTGGCTGGGCAAGGGCAGCATCGAGCCCGCTTCGGCGCAGACTTTCGCCGAGTCGGGCGAGCGTGACAAGGCGGCGTTCTACGCCCGCCAGCAACCGAAGAGCCGCGCCGAGTTCGCACGCTGGCTCGACTACGCCAGGGCCGCAGGCGCCATCGGCACCGGGCCGTCGGCGGCGCTGACGGCGGGCGGGGCACAGAGCTATGCCGACCTGGTGCAGCCCTGGATGAACCGCATGAGCCATGACAAGGGCTTGCTGGTGCACGTGTACACCGTCGATGAAAAGGTGGATTTCGACAAGGTCATGGCGGCCGGGGTCGATGGCATCTTCACCAATCGCAGCGGGCCGTTGCTGCGCTATTTCGCTCGCCCCCCGGCGCTTGGCGAGGCGCAGATCCTCAAGGCGCACGACTATTGAGGCATTGGCCTGGAGCGGGTGGCTGCCGTAGACTCCGGCCTTTGCGCAATCGCCCAGGACCTGCTTTCCATGACTTTTTCGCTGCTGCTGGCCGTGATGGCTTCCGGTTTTATCTATGGCATCACCCCGGGACCGGGCGTACTGGCGGTGCTGGGTATCGGTGCGGCCCGTGGACGGCGTGCCGGTGCCGGGTTCCTCTGTGGCCATCTGCTGGGCGATGTGATTTGGTGCAGTACGGCGCTGGTGGCGATTGTCGGCGCACGGCAGATCGGCAACTCGGTGTTCGACATCCTCGGCCTGCTCAGCGGCCTGTACCTGTTCTGGCTGGGCCTGCGCGCCCTGCGCAGCAAGCCGGGTAACGGTGATGGCGAGCAGGGACCGGTGCGCAAGCCGTTCTGGCACGGCATCGTCTTCGGCCTGACCAACCCCAAGGCCTACCCGGTGGCCGTGGCCACCTTCACCGCCTTGCTCTCCAGCCGCGCCGAGTCGCTGGACTGGTCGATGCTGCCGATGCTGATCGCCCTGAGCTTCGTCGGTGGCCTGCTGGCCTACGCGATCCTGGTCGCCGTGGTCGGCGCCCGCCAGGTGCGTACCCTGTACACCCGCTATGAACTGTGGATCACCCGGGCCTGCGGGGTGATGTTCATCGGTTTTGCCATCAACGCGCTGATGCACGCCTTGCCGGGGTTGATGCCGCGTTCCGAGGGCTGATGCGGCCTGAAGGTCTTCGCATCAAACGCTGGCGTGCAACTTCAGGCCCAACGCCCTGATGACTTTGAGTATGGTTCCGAACTCCGGGTTGCCTTCACCTGACAGCGCCCGGTAAAGGCTCTCCCGGGATAAGCCGGTATCGCGGGCAACCTGGGTCATGCCCCTTGCGCGGGCGATGGTGCCCAGCGCCTTGGCGATAAATGCCGGGTCATCCCCGGCCTCCTCGATGCAGGCATCCAGATAATCGGCCATGTCTTGCTCGCTCTTGAGAAAGTCGGCGGAGTCCCAGGTTTTGAACTGTTCGTTCATGGCGTCTGTTCCTTCCAGGCATCGGCAATCAGCCTGGCATGTTTGATGTCTCGGTTCTGACTACGCTTGTCACCCCCGCACAGCAGCACAATCAGACGCCCTTGGTAGGGCATGAAGTACAAGCGGTAGCCGGGGCCGTAATCAATGCGCGCCTCGCTCAGGCCGTCTCCGACGGATTTGACATCGCCCAGGTTTCCATTGGCCATACGATCGATGCGAACCAGTATGCGTGCTCGGGCTCTGCTGTCGCTCAGTTGCGACAACCAGTTGGAGAATGTCGAGCTACGCAGGATTTCGATCATTTCCCGATCGTAGCTCATGGGCTACAGTAGCCCAATTCGAAAGTCACTTCAATTTGTTGCGCCGATCAGCCGATACTCGTCGCACCTTCCCGGCGACTGCGATTACGCCACAACCGATACGCCCTGATCCCCGACCGTACCGAGCCGAACAGCAGCCCGTTCTCCATTTCCCGCGCGATCCCCGAGCGCACCAGCATGCGCAGGAAGCGCCCCCGCGCCCGGGCGATGCCGAAGTGGATGCCCCGCGCCTTGAGGGTGTCGCGCACCTCGCGCAGGGCGGCAATGCCGCTGACATCGATGGAGGTGACCGCCTCGGCATCGAACAGAACGGCCCGTGGTTCGGCCTCGCCCTGCACCGCTTCGAGCAGGCGCATCTTGAAGTAGTCGGCATTGAAGAACAGGATCGCGTCATCGAAGCGATACACCACCAGCCCCTTTACCGTGCGGGCGTCCTTGTAGCGATGGATATCCACCTGGCCTTCGATGCCCGGCACCCAGCCGAGCACCGCGTCGGTGGGTTGGTAGATGCTGTACAGCAGGCGCAGGATGGCCAGGGTCACGGCGATGAGGATGCCCGGCAGCACGCCGACGCCCAGCACCCCCACGGTGGTCAGCACGCACAGCCAGAACTCGAAGCGGCTGAGTTTGTAGATCTTTCCCAGCGACTTCACATCGATCAGGCCCCAGCCGGCCATCAGCAGCACCGCGCCCAGGGCGGCCTGGGGAATCCAGGCCATGGGCGCGGTGAAGAACAGCAGGATCAGGGCGATCACCAGGGCGGCGATGATGCCCACCAGCTGGCTCTTGCCGCCAACCATGTCGTTGACCGCGGTACGCGAGTCGGCGCCGCTGATGGCAAAGCCCTGGGACACCCCGGCGGCGATGTTGGTGACGCCCAGGGCCAGGAACTCGTGGTTGGCATTGATCGCATAGCCGTGGCGGGCGGCGAAGCTGCGGGCAGTGAGCATGGCGCTGCAGAAACTGACCGTGGCGATACCCAGGGCGTCGCGCATCAGGCTTTTCATTTCCGCGAGGTTGGTTTGCGGCCAGGCCAGCTCTGGAATGCCGGCGGGCACCGGCCCGAGGATGGCCACGCCGAAGCGGTCCAGGCCGAACAGCGCCACCACCAGGGTCGCCAGCATCACCGTGACCAATGCTGCCGGCAGGCGCGCAAAGCGGCGCGGTAGCCAGATCAGCAGGGCCAACCCGGCCAGGCCGATGCTCAGGGTCACCCAGTGGATTTCATTCAGGCGCTGGGCAAAATTGATCAAGCTCAGGATAAAACCGTCGCCCTCGATACGAAATCCGACCACCTTGCCCAACTGCCCGGCCAGCAGGCTCAGGCCGATGCCGTTGAGGTAGCCGATCAGGATCGGTCGCGAGAAAAAGCTGGCAATGAACCCGGCCCGCGCCACGCCGGCGCCGATCAGCATCAGCCCCACCAGCACCGTGATGATCACCGACAACTGCGCCAGCCGCTGCGGGTCACCCAGTGCCAGCGGGGCAATGGCGCCGGCGACCATGGCGCAGGTCGCGGCATCGGGGCCGACCATCAACTGTCGCGAACTGCCGACCAGGGCGTAGACCATCATCGGCAGGATGCAGGCGTACAGCCCGTACTGAGGCGGCAAGCCGACGATCTGCGCATAGGCGATGGCAATCGGAATCTGGATGGCGGCCACGGACAAACCGGCCTGCAGGTCGGCATGAAACCACTCGCGGCGGTAATGCAGCAGGTTGGCCAGGCCCGGGAGCCAGCGGGAGAGCGACATGAACGGGTCCTTTCAATCGTTTGCGATGCCGCGCGAGGTGCGCGATAGGCTCATTAAAGCGCAACCGGTCATTCCTGACAGGGCGTCAGATCAAAAGACAGCGTCATTGAGCCCGGGAAAACGGGGAGGGCAGGGATGCAATCGGAAAGTGGATGTTGCGAGGGCGGTCAGCCGGTGTTTCAGGTGAACTGAAACCTTGGGGAAGCTGGAGCGGGTGAAGGGAATCGAACCCTCGTTATCAGCTTGGGAAGCTGGAGTAATGCCATTATACGACACCCGCTTGCAGGCCTGACGTTGTACCAGAAGCATGCTGCGATTTGAAGCCCGGTCTTGAAAAAATCACAGGTTCAATGGCCGGTAGCGCGAGGTCCTGCGTCTTCCTTCTGCCCATGCGGGCCGCTGATGCAGGAGGCTGCGCTACCGCCAGCCAGAGCGCTCAGATTGCCAGTGCATGATGCTCCTGGGCGTACTGATACCGGGGGCGCGATTCCCGTACAGCCGGCTTGAGGAAGCTCAACAGGGCCTCGCGGGTCTCGTTGCAGGCGGCCTTGTGTTCCATGTCGAGGAAGTGGCCGGCGGCGCGGATCTCGCTGAAGTGGCTGTTGCGCACATGCTGGCTGAACTGCCGGGCGTCATCGATGGTGGTGTACTCGTCCCACTCGCCATTGACGAACAGCACCGGAATGTCGATCACCCGGGCCGAGCGCAGGGCATTGTCCAGGTCGTGGTCGAGCACCTGGTTGATGTGGAAGTGCATCTGCGCGTACTCGTGGTTGTCCAGGCTGCTGACATGCCGGTAGTTGAAGCGCTTGAACAGCGACGGCAGGTGCTTGCCGATGGTGTCGTTGACCAGGTTGCCGACCTGGTAACGGTCACAGGCGCTCAGGTACTGGCAGCCGCGTTCGAGGTAGTCGCGCATCGGCTCGTTGATGATCGGCGAGAACGAGCTGACCACCGCCTTTTCGATGCGCCGCGGCTTGTGCGCCAGCGCCATCAGGGTGCAGGCGCCGCCCCAGGAGAACGACATCACGTGGTCGGCGCCGAAGTGGTCGATCAGCTCCAGCAGGATCTGCCCTTCGGTCTCCTTGGTCAGCAAGCGCTCGTGGTGGTTGTGCGCCTTGGACTTGCCGGCATAGGGCTGATCGTAGAGCACCACGTTGAACTGCGGATGCAGGTTGCGCACCGTCTGGGCAAAGGACGCTGTCGTGGCCAACGAGCCATTGATCAGGATGATCGTCTTCTCAGCCGCATCTGCGCGATAGAACTCCGTGTAAACCCGATACTGACCTTGTATATCAAGCACAGCAATTTCTGGCCTCATGTCGTCGACTCCTGGCGCAAAAAGGGTGTTCGCACATGCAAGGATGCGCGTTCTTTATGACAGGTAGGCATACGCCTTGAAGAGAAGCTGAGGGCCCTTGCCGATCCGGTGTCGCTGGTCGACGGGTATTGTTCTAGGTGGGCAAATTCGCCGGACTCCGGGGCTTCGAGGCACAGGTAGCCGGCAAAAAGGTGTCTTGGACTACGGGCGTGACCATTGAGTCACATGCAGACCGACGATTCGATTCAAGCAGGCACTGAAGTATCCCGCAAGTGCCTTTGGGGAATTTGACGAAATCTTTCTGCCGGGCGGTCGTGGCTTCAGATCGCCAGGATTTCCTCGGGGTAGAGCGCGCGGTACTCGCCCGGGCGCAGGTTCGGGTCCAGTTGCAGCGGGCCCATGCGCTCGCGATGCAGGCGCAGCACCTTGTTGTCGAAGTGGCCGAACATGCGCTTGACCTGGTGGTAACGGCCTTCGACGATGCTCAGGCGGGCGCTGCGCGGGCCGAGCAGGGTGAGTTCGGCGGGCAGGGTGGTGAGGTCTTCGAAGGCGAAGTAGAAGCCCTGGTGGAACTTGTCGATATAGTGTTCGCCGATCTCTTGCTCGGTTTCGACGTAGTAGACCTTGGGCAGTTTGGTCTGTGGCTGGGTCAGGCGTCGCGACCACAGGCCGTCGTTGGTCAGCAGCATCAGCCCGGTGGTGTTGAAGTCCAGACGCCCGGCGATGTGCAAATCGTGCGTGTCAGGCTCGTCGATCAGTTCGAGGACGGTACGGTGCTGTGGGTCCTGGGTGGCGCTGACGCAGCCCTGGGGTTTGTGCAGCATCAGGTAGCGCAGCGCTCGCCCGGCCTGCAGCACGTGCTCATCCACCTCGATGCGGCTGAACTCGCGCACCTCCAGGCGTGGATCGCTGACGCAGTTGCCATCCACGCGCACACGCCGTTGCACCAACAGCAGGCGCACGTGCTGACGGCTGAAGCTGGGCAGGTTGCTGAGAAATCGGTCGAGACGCATACAGTGCCAAACGCAGGGCGTGCCAGTTTAACCGCTGGGGGTGGACCTGGCTGCCTGCAATTGCGCCTCGACCCTGGCGCAGCGCGGGCACAGGCAGGCTTTGTCACGCAGCTCGGCGGGCAATGCTTGGAGGACCTCGGGGGCGATGCTCACGCCGTAGCACCAGCAGGCCTGGGTCGCCGTATGCGGGTCGGCAAGGCTGCAGCTGTTGCTGGCGCCACAGGCGGGGCAGCGGCGGGAGTCAATCATGGGCGCGGTCATTCATGGGGGGCTCGATTGTGCAGGGTATCCTCAGCTGGCAGGCAGCTCAAGCTGCTGCGGGTGGCCAGGCGTTAGGGGTGCGGCCTTGTATCAAATTATTGCAGCAATGGCACTGGAGCCGTTTTCGCCAGTCTTATCTTGTGTCGATGAACGCTTGCCGATCGACGCCGACCAGCGCCGCTGGAACGGGCAGTTTCGCGGTCCAGGAGGCCGCCATGTATCGCCGACTTATGCTGATGGTAGTGCTGAGTTTGTTGACAACTGCTTGTGTCCCCTACGGAGGTAACGGTTACTACCGCACTGAGGTCTATAGCGCCGAAGGCTACGGTTATCCAGGTTATTACCGCTCACCCTATTCCTACAATCGCGGCTACTACGTCGTGCCGCAGCCGCGCTACTACGCGCCACCGCCGCATTACTACCGTCCTGCGCCTCACGGCTATTACCGTCCTGCGCCCCACGGCCATTACCGGGCAACGCCGCACAACTATTACAAGCCCTATCCAGGGCGCGGCTATGACCGGTATCGGCACGGCCCGCAACGCTACGACCGTCACCGTAGCGGTTGGCCGGATCGCAACTGGCGCCGTTGAGAAGGCATCAAGCAAGGTCGGCCAATGGATGACGGCCCTCCCAGGCCTTGCTGAAGTGCGCGTCGACCACCGCCGCTGGCACGTGGGCGATATCCGGCCAGTGCCAGCGCGGTTTCTGGTCTTTGTCGATCAGCCGCGCGCGCACCCCTTCGCTGAACTCCGGATGCCGGCAGCAATTGAGGCTCATGGTGTATTCCATCTGGAACACCTGGGCGAGTGACAGGTGGCGGGCGCGCTGGATCTGCTGCCAGACCAGATGGGCGGTCAAGGGGCAACCGTTGAGCATGGTTTGCGCAGCCTTGGCCAATAGCGGATCGGCGTGGTTGCGCAGTTGACCAATGGCGCGCCAGGCACAGACCGGGTCGGCGACATCGAGCAGGGCATCGATCTGCTTGCGCCTTGGCAGCCACTGGGCTTCTGGCCACTGAGCCCGGGTGCCAAGCTGCTGGGCCCTGAGCAGGCTGTTGAGCTGCAGGTCGGTCTGCTCCTGCCAGTTCAGTTGCAGCAGATCGTCGAGCAACTCCTGCTGCTGGTTTTCTCCAAGCAAACGGTCAGCCAGGCCCAGGTCCAGGGCATCGGTTGCATTGATCGGTGCGCCGGTCATACCGAGGAACACGCCGAGCTTGCCCGGCAGGCGGGACAAGAACCAACTGCCGCCGACATCCGGGTATAGGCCAATGCTGATTTCCGGCATGGCCAGGCGGCTGCTCGGGGTCAGCACGCGGATACTGGCACCTTGCAACAGCCCCATGCCACCGCCCAGCACATGACCATGCCCCCAGCAGATCAGTGGTTTGGGGTAGGTGTGCAAGCGATAATCAAGACGATACTCCGCGGCAAAAAAATGGGCCGCCAGTGGCGGTACCTGGCCTGGGTGGTCGCGGCAGGCCTGGGCCAGGCTACGTACTTCGCCACCGGCACAGAAGGCCTTGGCACCGTTGCCGCGCAGCAACACGCAGACGATTTCCGGGTCATTGGCCCAGGCCTTGAGCTGTTCGTCGAGTACTTCGATCATGGGCAGCGACAAGGCATTGAGTGTTTGCGGCGCATTGAGGGTGGCGACGCCGATGCGGGCGCCGTCGACGCCGGTGAGTGCTTCGCACAGTACAGCAGCCATGGGAGACCTCGTGGTTGATCCGCTCAAGTATGGTCGCTGCTGGCGATTTCGGCGGTCGCCGGTCGGATCGATTGACAAGCGCAAGCGGCTTTCCTAGTGTCGCGCCATTGTTTTACGGACCTGACCATGACTGACGACGATCGCATCAAACTTGAACCCAGCTGGAAGGAAGCCCTTCGCGCCGAATTCGACCAGCCCTACATGCGTCAGCTGCGCGAATTCCTGCGCCAGGAGTACGCCGCCGGCAAGGAAATCTACCCGCCCGGGCCGCTGATCTTCAATGCGCTCAATTCCACGCCGCTGGACCAGGTCAAGGTGGTGATCCTCGGCCAGGACCCGTACCACGGCCCGGGCCAGGCCCATGGCCTGTGCTTCTCGGTGCAGCCGGGGGTGGCGACGCCGCCGTCGCTGGTGAATATTTACAAGGAGTTGCAGCGCGACCTCAATATCGAGATCCCCACGCACGGCTGCCTGCAGTCCTGGGCCGAGCAGGGCGTCTTGCTGCTCAACACCACCATGACCGTCGAGCGCGCCAACGCCGCATCCCATGCCAAAAAAGGCTGGGAGTCCTTCACCGACCGCATCATCGAGGTGGTCAGCGAACACCAGCCCAACAGCGTGTTCCTGCTCTGGGGCGCCCATGCCCAGAGCAAGCAGAAACTGATCGATGCCACCAAGCACCTGGTGCTCAAGTCGGTGCACCCATCGCCTTTGTCGGCCTACCGGGGCTTTCTTGGTTGCGGGCATTTCAGCCAGGCCAACCGTTTTCTCGAGCAGCGTGGGCTGAGTCCGATCGACTGGCGTTTGCCACCGGTTTGAGGGTGGGGACCTAGCATTTTTGTCAGTTTCGAGCCGTCATCATTAGGTATTTAATCCCCCTGACTCTTCGCCACCGGAGCAGGGCACATGACCTCCGACAAGCCACTTACCAGCGAGCTTGACGACGCGTCCATCTTGAGGATGGATGCGCCTGAAATCCCCGATGCCTTGCCGCTGCTGGTGGGCGAGACAGGCTTGCATATCCACCGTAAGGAGCGGCGCAAGCCGTTAGCGGTTCGGATCGAGAAGGTCTGGCCGGCTCACTTGGTGCCTATGGTCACCAAGGTGGAACTGATGTGGGACAGGGAGCCGGTAGGGATGGCCACAGAGCTGCCAGCGTTTCTCAATCCGGAGGATCACTTTCCCTTGACGCTGATGCTGCCGGTGGAGTGCATGGGGGATGCTGGTAGCTATCGCTTGAACTACCGCGTAACAACATTTAATCCGGAAACATCTGCACCGTTGTCGGTCAGGCTTGACAGTGAAGCCCCCAACGAAGGCGGCTCTCCCGGCAGACTTAATTTCCCCAGCCCTATCGACACAACCGGGATCACTGAAGAGTATCTGCAAAACAACGATAATCAGGTCCTGGCGACGATCAATCCATGGCCGGATATTTGGCTCGAGGACCGGGTGTATTACTTCTGGGACCTCGATCTGCGTAACGGCTTGCCACGTGTTGAAGACGCCGACGGTCATGTCGAAATCACCGATACCAGTCTGGACCCGGTGGTTGTGCCGTTTTCCGAAGCTTTCCTACGCACCCGTAGGAATGGGTTGCACACCGTTTACTATGCTCTCCAAGATCGATCGGGTAATTCGGGCCCTTTGTCAGTGCAAACGTCGGTGACCGTTGCGCTGGAGGTCTTGCCTGACTTGCCGTTACCCAAGGTCCCTCTGGCCGAGGATGAGCTGATTGACCTTGAGGATGCAGTAACAGGCGTGACAGTGGAGGTACCACTGATCGAAGGTGCGCAACCAGGCGACGTCTTGCAAGCCAATTGGAATGGTGAACCCCTTGCGTCCTATGAGCTGACAGACCCCCTGCAATGGCCTGTACCTGTGGACGTGCCGTGGACGGTGTTGAGTAAGGATGCCTTGTACGAGCGGCAGTTGGTAAGGGTCTACTACCAGTGGACGCGGACGGGAGTTTTTGAGCGTCAATCGGGTTCGATTTTTGTCGACGTTGACCTTACCGTCGCAGGCCCTGTGCAGCCTGAGTTCCCCGCGTTGGAAAACCCGCTGCTGGTACCGTTGCCGGTGGTCAAGGGCAAGCAGGGCGACAATCAGCTTGGCGACCCCGATTTCGAGCTGAATGCGCTGGTAGAGCTGGAGTTGCCCGAGCGGATGAACGCTGGCGACCGGCTGGAGCTGTTCTGGGGGCGCCACCCGCAAGCGGTGGATTTCCACGTGGTGCAGACGGATGAGTCGGCCGGGACCCTTGTCAGGTTTCATGTGCCTTGGTCGATTATCCTCGAACAAGGTAACCACCCCGCCTTACCCATGTATTACCGCACCTTCAATGGAGTGAACTATCAGCGTTCCCGGGCCGTTGAGGTGCTGGTCGACATCAGTCGCTTGGCGGTATTGGCCTGGCCGGAGTTTCCCGATGCCGATCGCTGGGGCTGGATCAAGTGCAACAGCCCGCAAGCCCCGTCGCTTGGGGTCAGAATTCGAGTGCCGGGGGATGAACTGCAATTGCAGGAAGGGGATCGCTGCGAGGTCATCTGGCAGGGTTGCCGTAACAACAACGGTTCGGACTTCATTACAACCACTTTCCAGGTTATTGCGCGTCCAGCGCCACTAGACCCCGTTGAAGCTGAAGAGGGGTTTATTGAGTTGCAAGGTTCATTCGATCCCTTTATTCGCGATCCTGCGGCATTGAACGGTTCGGCAAGGGTGTATTACCGGATACGCCGGGACAATGGTCACTTGTTGTATTCGAAAGTCAATTTTGTACGCTTGTCGATTGTCTATCCGGGAACAGGGTATCTGTGCCTTGGTGCAGATACCTGATGTCTTTGGCGGCAAAGTAGTAACACTGAACGTTGTAACTTAAATGGTGTTTGGCTGACGCTTGTTTGGCATGCGCAGGTGGCCGATGCAGCGTTTTTATTGCGATTATCAACACAGGAATCGGATTATGACTACGTTCGAATATGCACCCAAGCGGCTACTGAAGATGAGTCAAAAAAAACCGCGTTCGCCTTCGCTACGCACTTTACCACCCTTGATTGTGACAAATGCGCTGGACGAACTTGATCCCAAGCAGCCCAACCTGTTGCCTGTGGACGCTTTGGGAGCTGAACTGCAAATTGCTCACTTTGCAGGGACGGGGTTCGAAGGGGCCGGAGCGATCAGTTTGTATCTACTTCCTGATACCGGCAAGCCGATCCATGCAGAACCCATTACATGGCCACCTGTTGCTGCCGAGTTTCCGTTGGAGTTCAGGGTCAGCCTGAACGACTTGGGTGGTCATGGCGCCAAACATCTCAGATATATCGCTACTAACGCAGCGGGAAACAATGCAGGGTCAGGAGAGTTACTTATCAGTGTTGATCGGCTTGCTCCCAACAACGGCATAAATCCCCTTCCACTGATCCTACCGGATGACCTGGCAGGCGGAGTGATAACCCCCAGTTACCTGGAAGCGCATGGCGGGGTGACTTTTACAATTCCTGAGTACCTTGATCGTGCGCCGGGTGACAATTTTGAGGTGTTCTGGAAGAGTTCGCCCCGCCCGATCAGTATAGGTCCTATCGGCGGATTCCCCTTGACCTTTACCCTGGAGGCCGAAGTCATCGAGGGCTTTGGCGAAGGTTTTGGCGAATTGACCTATGTACTCTATGACTATGCCGGTAACGCCGCAAGTCGGGACTTCACACGTACCCCGATTCATGTATTGCTCCGTGACCCACCCGACGACCTGAAACTACCGCATATCCCCCAGGCCAGTGGTGAGGGCGATGAAGACGATATCATCGATTTGAATGAAGCCCGCGGCGGGGCAATTGTCTTGATCGACGAGTATAAAAATGCTCAGGCCGGTGACGGTATTGTTGTGAAGCTCGGCAACAAGGAGGTTGACAGTACCGTACTGAGCATCGGCTACAGCTTCCCGATCGAGCTTGAGCTGCCCTACACCGATCTTATGAAGCACACGGATGCTCCCTTGTACAGGGAGAATGTCAGTTACTACGTGGCTCGCCATTTCGAAACAGCCTCTCTCCCTGTTGCAGTGGATTTCGACCTGCGTGTGGTGGGGCCTGATCCGGACCCGGAAAACCCTTCGCCCATCAATGATAAGCTTGAACGTGCAACGCTGATTCCACCCGTGTCACCCGTAAACAACAAGCTTACACTCGAGGATGCTGGGGAACCTGCAATTATTCGAGTTCAGCTCTATGAGGGCGCGACCACAGATGATTTCTTGCGGGTCTACTACAATGGCCACCTTGTGCCAGATTCCGAGCGCCAACCAACGGAGGAAGAACTTGCAGCTAGCGTTATGGACTTCGAATTGCCCTGGGATGTTATCAGTGACGCCGGCAATGGCACCCGCGATGTGTTTTACGAGCTGTCTGACGGCAACTGGGATGGCGCTCATCAACGATCACCCGCACAACCTGTCGATGTTTCAGCCATTGCGCTGTTAACGTTGGCTCCGCCGCAAGTGATCAGCAAAGTTACTCCTGGGGGGTTTATCAACTGTGATTCGGAGCCTTGGAAGGGCATTCGCGTACTTTTGCTGGATGCCGCCAACGTTCGAGAGGGTGATTATTACGAATTGCACTGGCACATGAATGAAATTGTTGATTGGAGTAACCCAGTAGAGGAACTAGTCGAAACAACCAAAGAAACATTTACCGGGCACTTCACTGCCGCTCAGGTGAGGTCAGGCGTTACGATACCGGTTCCCTGGGAGCCGAACATCTACCCTGTAGTGGATGGGTATGTGGTGATGACCTGGAAAACGCTGCGTGGAAACACGCCGGAGGATTCTGAGCAGATTGGGCAATCCGCCGAAAAGAAAGTGCCGTTTTCCAGGCGTACACCTAGTGGCTGCATCTGTGATGAGAATACGTCTTGCGTTTGAAACTCGCTTGAGAATGCTATGAGCTGATCAAGGGGGGGGGGGGGGGGGGGGGGGGGGGGGGGGGGGGGGGGGGGGGGGGGGGGGGGGGGGGGGGGGGGGGGGGGGGGGGGGGGGGGGGGGGGGGGG